>NZ_JAAGPK010000133.1:0-23731 GCF_017104685.1 Burkholderia sp. Tr-20355
ACGGCAAGCTGACGTTCGACCGGCTGTCGTCGGTGTTCATCTCGAACACGAACCACGAGGAGAACCAGCCGGCGCACCTGACGCTGAAGGATGCGAGCGTGCCGGTGAACGTGAACCTGCGCACGTATGCGGGGCCGGAGGGGCGTTTCTGCCCGGCGGCGGTGTACGAGTTCGTGAAGAACGACGACGGCAGCGACCGGCTGGTGATCAACGCGCAGAACTGCGTGCACTGCAAGACCTGCGACATCAAGGACCCGACGCAGAACATCGTGTGGGTCACGCCCGAAGGCGGCGGCGGGCCGAATTACCCGAATATGTAACGCAACGCATCCCCGCGCCCGCGGGCGCGAACGAACCGGAGTGAGACGATGAGCAATGCAGCGAAGGAAGTCGTGGTGGTGAGCGGTGTTCGTACCGCGATCGGTGATTTCGGCGGCAGCCTGAAGGATTTCTCGCCGACCGATCTCGGCGCGAAGGTGGTGGCCGAAGTGCTGTCGCGCGCGAACGTGTCGGGCGATGCGGTCGGCCATGTCGTGTTCGGCCACGTCGTGAACACCGAGCCGAAGGACATGTATCTCGCGCGCGTCGCGGCGATCAACGGCGGGGTCGCGCAGCACGCGCCGGCACTGACCGTGAACCGTCTGTGCGGCTCGGGGCTGCAGGCGATCGTATCGGCCGCGCAGACGATCATGCTCGGCGATGCCGACGTCGCGATCGGCGGCGGCTCGGAAAGCATGAGCCGCGCGCCGTACACGGTGCCGGCCGCGCGTTTCGGCCAGCGCATGGGCGACGGCAAGCTCGTCGACATGATGCTCGGCGCGCTGCACGACCCGTTCCAGACGATCCACATGGGCGTGACGGCCGAGAACGTCGCGAAGCAATACGACATCTCGCGCGACGCGCAGGATGCGCTGGCGCTCGAATCGCATCGTCGCGCGGCGCGCGCGATCGCGGAAGGGCGCTTCAAGGACCAGATCCTGCCGATTTCGATCCGTACGAAGAAGGGCGAGGTGGCGTTCGATACCGACGAGCACGTGCGCCACGATGCCAGCGCGGACGATTTCACGAAGCTCAAGCCGGTGTTCGCGAAGGAGAACGGCACCGTGACGGCCGGCAACGCATCGGGCATCAACGATGCAGCCGCGGCCGTGCTGATGATGAGCGCGGATGCCGCGCGCGCGCAGGGCGTGAAGCCGCTCGCCCGCCTCGTCGCGTATGCGCACGCGGGCGTCGATCCGGCCTACATGGGCATCGGCCCGGTGCCGGCCACGCGCAAGGCGCTCGAACGCGCGGGCCTGAAGATCACCGATCTCGACGTGATCGAGGCGAACGAGGCGTTTGCCGCGCAGGCCTGCGCGGTCACGCAGGAACTCGGCCTCGATCCCGCGAAGGTCAACCCGAACGGCTCGGGCATCTCGCTCGGTCACCCGATCGGTGCGACCGGTGCGCTGATCACGGTGAAGGCGCTGTACGAACTGAAGCGCATCGGCGGGCGTTACGCGCTCGTGACGATGTGTATCGGCGGCGGCCAGGGTATTGCTGCGATCTTCGAGAACATCTGATAATCGAACCCTCAGCACCCGAACACACAGGAACTACATGGCCATCGAAATCGTCGGCGTCGTGGGCGCCGGAACCATGGGTAACGGCATTGCGCAGACCGCGGCCGTTGCGGGACTCAACGTCGTGATGATCGACGTCAGCGACGCCGCGCTCGACAAGGGCGTCGCGACGCTGAAGGGCAGCCTCGAACGGCTCGTGTCGAAGGACAAGCTCGACGCGGCCGCACGCGACGCGGCGCTGGCGCGCATCACGACGTCGACCGACTACGCGAAGCTCGCATCGGTCGACATCGTGATCGAAGCCGCGACCGAGAACGTCGAGCTGAAGGGCCGCATCCTGGCGCAGATCGAGGCCGTCGCGCGGCCCGATGCGATCATCGCGACCAACACGTCGTCGATCTCGATCACCGCGCTCGCGGCGCGCCTTGCCGATCCGTCGCGTTTTCTCGGCATGCACTTCTTCAACCCGGTGCCGCTGATGCCGCTCGTCGAGATCATCCGCGGGCTGCAGACGAGCGACGCGACCGCGGCGGCCGTACGTGAGCTGACCGAGCGTTTCGACAAGTCGCCGATCGGCGTGCGCAACTCGCCGGGCTTCGTCGTGAACCGCATTCTCGTGCCGATGATCAACGAAGCGTTCTTCGTGCTGGCCGAAGGCATCGCGTCGGCCGAGGAAATCGACGCGGGGATGAAGCTCGGCGCGAACCACCCGATCGGGCCGCTCGCGCTGGCAGACCTCGTGGGCCTCGACGTGTGCCTCGCGGTGATGGACGTGTTCCTGAAGGATTTCGGTGATCCTAAATATCGCGCATGCCCGCTGTTGCGCGAGATGGTGACGGCAGGGCGGCTCGGGCGCAAGACCGGGCGCGGGGTGTACGACTACAGCAAGTAAGCGGCACGTCATGCCACTTCGCGCGGCCGCCTTCGGGCGGCCGTGTGCATTGAGCGGCGCGGTTACGCGTCGAGCACCACCAGATCCCGCGGCAGCGTGTGCTTGAACATCGTGAGGATCTGCCGCGCGGCCTTCGGCGGCAGCGTGATCGCGTGACGCACGGCCGCCGCGATCTGGATCATCATCAGCTCGGCGAACGCGCTCCGCTGTGCGCGTGTCGTGTCGCGCGCCACTTCTCCCAACGCGTCCGCGAGCAGGCCGGCCAGGAACTCGCCGTCCGCCCGGTCGAGCGCCTGCAGCGCCCGGTCGGCCTGCGTCGCGCGCCAGATGTCGCGCATCAGCGGCTCGTCGACGAACATCCGGTAGTAGCTGTCCGTGATGCGCGCGAGCGTGTCGTGCAGGTCGCCCAGCGTCTTCAGCGTCGCGAGGTCGCGCCGCACGCATTCATGCCCGGCCGCGTTGTAGCGCTCCGCGAGCGTGCCGATCACGGCCGCCTTGTCCGGAAAGTACTGATACAGCGAACCGAACGAGATGCCCGTGCGTTCGACGATGTCGCTCATCCGGAACGCGTCGCACCCCTTCTCGATCATCACTTCCGACGCGCACGCCAGGATGCGCTCGAACCGCTCGCGGCTGCGCTGCTGCGTCGGGACGAGCCGTGCACGCGCCGGTGCGTCCGCTGCCGCCGCTTCGGGCTCGGTGGTTTGCCCCGATTTTTGTCGGCCCATGCCGCCTCCGGAAAAACTTGACGTTGCTAATGCGAGAGTTTATCGTGTTTTTAAAACGCGAGAAGTTATCGCATTTTGGTCAAAGGAGATGCACATGTCGGCACTTCCCATCCTCGTCGTCGGCGGTTCGGGCAAGACGGGCGCCCGCGTCGATGCACGGCTGCGCGCGCGCGGCATCGCGACGCGGCCCGTATCGCGCACGTCGGCCGTTCGCTTCGACTGGACGGCGCCGGCGACCTGGCCGGCCGCGCTTGAGGGCGTGTCGGCTGCATATGTGACCTACCAGCCCGACCTGTCCGTTGAAGGCGCTGTGGAAGCGATCGCGGCCTTTGCGCGGCTCGCGCGGGAACGCGGCGTCGCGCGCGTCGTGCTGCTGTCCGGGCGCGGCGAGCCCGGCGCGCAAGCGGCCGAGGCTGCATTGCAGGCATCTGGCATCGGCTGGGGTGTCGCGCGGGCAAGCTGGTTCAACCAGAACTTCTCGGAAGGTTATCTGCTCGACGGCGTGCTGGCCGGTGAAGTCGCGCTGCCGGCCGGCGCCGTGCGCGAGCCGTTCGTCGATGCGGACGACATCGCCGACGTGGTCGTGGCGGCGCTCACCGACGTGCGGTTCGCTGACCGCGTGATCGAAGTCACGGGCCCGCGCGCGCTGACGTTTGCCGAAGCCGTCGGCGAAATCGCGCGCGCCGCCGGCCGGCCGGTTACCTATCGCGAGATTTCACACGGCGCGTTCGTCGCCGAACTGCACGAGGTCGGGGTGCCGGAGCCGGTCGTCGCGTTGCTCGACGATCTGTTCCGCGTGGTGCTCGACGGGCGCAACAGCGCGGTGGCGCATGGCATCGAGGAGACGCTCGGGCGGCCGGCGCGCGATTTCGCCGACTACGCGCGGGCGACGGCCGCAACCGGCGTGTGGAGCGCCTGATCATGATCGCGTTCGTGACTGCCGCGTTGCTGTGGGGTTCGGCCATCGGCTGCGGGCTGATGGCCGGCGTGTACTTCGCGTTCTCGACGTTCGTGATGACGTCGCTCGGGCGGCTCGCGCCACAGGCCGGCGCGGCCGCGATGAACGCGATCAACGTGGACATCGTGCGCTCGCCGTTCATGCCGCTGTTCCTCGGCACGACGCTGATGGCGCTCGCACTCGTCGTGATCGCGCTGTTCGATCGCGGCCAGCCGGGCGCGATGGCGGCGGTCGCGGGTGGCGTGCTCTATGTATTCGGCATGTTCGCGGTGACGATGGCCGTCAACGTGCCGCTCAACGACGCGCTCGCCGCGGCCGATCCGGCGACCGCGCAAGGCGCGGCGCTCTGGACGCGCTACCTGCGCGACTGGACGATGTGGAATCACGTGCGCACGGTCGCGTCGGCGGTTGCGTGCGTGTGTTTCATCGCGGGGATTGCGGCGCGGTAGCGGCAGAGTGCGGGCGAGGCGCCACGGCCGATGCAACGGGGACCGTATCGCCGTCAATCGTCAGGGTATTGAAGCATCGTGCTCCGGCCGCATTGGCGAAACACCCGATTTGAACGGAATACGCTTTCCCCGGATGATATGTGGACAAACATCGGGCACGCGACCGACCGCGTGTCGGGGATGTACCGGGGAGGTGCCGTGAACGGAATCGTCAGACCATTCGCGCGAATTGCCGCGCCGACCTCGGCCGCTCGCTAGGCGAAGGGAGGAGACATGCGGCCGGGTTCGCAATTACGATTCGATCCACGGCGTCGTGTGATGCTCGGCCGTTTGTCCGCGCTAGCCGCGCTGCCGTGGCTCGATGGCCCGGCAGTGCAGGCGGCGCTTCGCGATGCGCCGCGTGCGGCACTCGTGATCGGCAATGCCGCGTATCCGCGCGCGGCGCTCGACAATCCCGTCAACGATGCAACCGCGATCGCCGACGTGCTGGGCAGACTCGGTTTTTCGATCGATCGCCGGCTCGATGCAGGGCGCCAGTCGATGGTCGACGCGATCGGCGAATTCTGCGCGAAGGTCACGCGTACGCAATCCGTTGCGCTGTTTTATTTCGCCGGGCACGGGATACAGATCGACTGGCGTAACTACTTGCTGCCCATCGATGTCCGGCTCGCGCGCGCGGACGACGTGATGCGGCAGTCCGTCGATGTCGCGACGCTGCTCGACGGCCTCGGCAAGGCCGACACGCCGACAAGTGTCGTGATTCTCGATGCGTGCCGCGATAATCCGTTCGGTGCGGCGGGCAAGACGGGATCGGGATTGAGCCAGATGGACGCGCCGACACGCACGCTGCTCGCGTATGCAACCGCACCCGGCAATGTCGCGTCGGACGGCGATGGCCGAAACGGTCTCTACACCGAGAACCTGCTCAAGGAAATCGTGCGCCCGGGCGTGCAGATCGAGGACGTGTTCAAGCGCGTGCGGCTGTCCGTGCGGCAGCGCTCGCAGGGGCGGCAGATTCCGTGGGAGAGCACGTCGCTCGAAGACGACTTCTTTTTCGTGCCGCCGGCCGACGCACATGTGCCGACGCAGGCGGAGCGCGACGCGGCGTTCGGCAAGGATCGCGATGACTGGCAGGCGGCGCAGCAGTCCGGCACCGCGCAAGCGATCTTCGCGTACCTGAAAGCGCATCCGAACGGACATTTCAGCGAAATCGCCCAGGTCGAACTGGATCGTCTGCTGGCAGAGAGCGGCGAGCAACGGATCAGGGTTCAGACCTCATCCGCGAATCCGTACAGCCAGGGCAGTGCGGAAGCCGGCAGGATCGCGCTTGGCGACCGTTACGTTTACCGGTTCGTCGATCGTCTTCATCAGGACGAGCGGGTGTTCGTGCATCGCGTAACGCGTATCGTCGGCGACCGGATCGAATTCAACGGCGGCAAATTCGTGACCGATCTGCTCGGCAATCCGCGCCGAGAGGCCGACGGCGGCGTGCTTGGCGACAACCAGCTGTTCGCGAGCGAGTACTCGATCGGCAAGGAATGGATCACGCGCTTCGACTACACGTTTCCGAATGGCAAGGTGGACGTCGTCGAACTGACATGCAGGGTGGTCGCGCGCGAGACGATCGACGTGCCGGCCGGTCGCTTCGACGCGTTTCGGGTCGAGGCGAACGGCTGGCGGCTGTATGTGCCGTCGCGGCGCGCCCGGACGTACTGGGTCGCCCCGGGCAAGGTGCCGCGCTTCGTCGCGATCGATACCGTGAACTACGACCGGCACGGCGTCATGTCCGCAAGCGAGCGCCGCGAACTGATGTCGTTCACGAAAACGTGACACACGTATCCGGCTGCCGGGGAGTACGATCATGTGCCGTCGCCTCCGCTTCTCCATCGCGTGCGTTCTGCTTGCGGCCGCCGCGCGGCCCGTGTCCGCGCAGACCGGTCATGCCACGGGGCTCGTCGACGACCCGCCCGCCGTGCTCGCGGCCGTGCCGCGCCAGCCTGCTTATCGCGCGTACCTGCCTCCGCGCTCGGATTTCACACGCTATTTCCCGCTCGTGCGCTCGCAGGGCGAGCAGGGTTCCTGTACGGCCTGGGCGACCGGCTACAACGCGCTTAGCGCCGCCTTCAACCTGCAGCTCGAACGGCAGGGCGCGGCGGGCGGTGAGCGGCGTCGCGTTGCCTTCAGCCCGGCCTACCTGTTCAACCTGCTGCATCGCGGCCGCTGCGAGGGCGGCACGTCGGTCACGGCCGCCCTCGATGCGATTCACGACAACGGCCTCGTCACGTTCGACGGCTTGCCGTACGACCCGAAGACGTGTTCGGCGCTGCCCGACGACCTGCGCATGCGCGACGCGCGCAACAATCGCCTGCTTACCTACAGCCTGATCGACAAGGATGACCGCGACGTCCTCGAGAAGATTCGCGGCGCGGTCTTCGCGCGCAAGCCGGTTGTGATCGGGATCTATTCGGGCGACATCACGAGCGCGCTGCAGCGATACCGCGGCGGGGTTTTCCGCGACGTGCTGCCGAAGGAGAATGCGCACGCGATGGTCATCGCCGGCTATGACGACGCGAGCCAGACCTTCACTGTCGTCAACTCATGGGGCGAGCACTGGGGCGAACAGGGGCTGCTGCGCATCGACTACCAGACGCTGCTCACGAACTTGTCGAACGGCCCGTTCGTCATCGATGAAATCGACCCGGACGGGATTCGGCGGTTGCTGACCGCCGCGCATGTCGAACCGGAGCCGCCGCCGGTGCCGCCGGTGATTCGACAGAACGTGTCGCCTGATGCGCTGCGCGATGCGATCCGGCGCCGCGTGGACAAACTGCAGTGCGCGCGCGTTGACGCCGGTGTGGCGGCTGACCGAAGCGTGGCGCTAACGGGCTTCGTCGGCTCTCAGGGCGATCTCGACGCATTGCTGAAGGCCGTTGCTGCGATGCCGGATTCAGGGCGCGTCGACAATCGCGTGACCGTGCATCCGTGGCCGCAATGCGAGGTCTACCTGAGTTTCGACCAGGGGCTGCGCCATGCGGGCGGGCTCGACGTGAAAGCGGTCGGACACCCGGCCGAGCGCTATCGGGAAGGCGATTCGCTCGCGCTGCAGGTGACGAGTCCAGGCTATCCGAGCTACTTGTATGTCGCGTACCTGCAGGCGAGCGGCGAAGTCGTCTATCTGAGCTGGCCGGAAGGCGCGTCGCCGCGCCCTGTTCCACCGCGCAGCCGGCTCGTGTTCGGCGGTGGCAGGAACGGTCAGCCCGTGTATCGCGTCGCGAAACCTTTTGGCGACGAGATCGTCGTCGTGATCGCGTCGCGCCGGCGGCTCGTCGTGGGCACACTGCCCGACAAGGAGGTCGATCGCGAATTCCTGACGAAATTCCGGATGCCGCTGCTCGACCCCGATCCGGCGGCCTCCGCGCACGACGCAGTGGCGGTTGCCGTGTTGCCTTTGAAGACGGTGGCGAAGGAGTGAACGCATGAAGACGATGCTTGCCGCGCGCATCGCGGCCTGCCTGTGGTGCGCTGGCGGATTTGCCGCGTTGCCTGTCCATGCCGGCGATGTAGCCGACATGCGGCCGTCTGCCGACGAAATCGTGCGTCAGCTTGCGCCGCATGGCGCGAGCCGCAGCTTGCGCGGCATCGTCGTCGAACGGGCACCGGTGCGCACGCAGGATGATACGCCGGGCCCGCCGTCCGTGAACCTCGCGATCCAGTTCGATTTCTCGTCGGCCCGTTTCACGCCGGGCAGCCGGGTGCTGCTCGACAACCTCGGTTATGCGCTGAGCGACGACGCGCTCGCGCACGCCCGGTTCCGGATCGTTGGGCACACCGACGCGTCTGGCAACCCGAGCACGAATCTCTCTCTGTCGAGGCGGCGCGCGCAGGCCGTTGCGGACTACCTCGTGTCGACCTTCGGGATCGACGGCACGCGGCTCGCAGTCGAGGGTGTGGGCAGTGCGCGCCCGAAAGACCCGGCGCATCCGCGTGCGGCCGTGAACCGGCGGGTCGAAGTCGTGAATCTCGACGGCGGCCAGTGAGTCGGGCCGGGGCGACCCGCGCTACGCATAGAACGCCGACGGCGACACGCCGAAGTGCCGCTTGAACATCGCGGAGAACGCGCTCTGGCTGCTGTAGCCGTGATCCATCGCGACGGTGACCACCTTTTCGCCGTGCGCCAGACGCTTGAGCGCGAGCAGCAGCCGCGCCTGCTCGCGCCAGCGGCGGAAGCTGATCCCCGTCTCGCGCCGGAACGCGCGATGCAGCGTGCGCACCGACAGCCCGAGCAGGTCGGCCCATTCGGCGATCGTGCGCAGGTCGTCGGGCGCGGCGACGAGTGTGTCGCAGATCGTCCGCAGGCGCGCGTCGTGCGGCCGTGGCAGGTACAGCGGCAGCAGCGGTGCGACCGTCACCTCGGCCAGCAGCAGGTGCATCAGGTGATCGTGGCGCGAACCCGGCGCATAGTCGAGCGGTACCTCGACCGCGGCGAGGATCAGCTCGCGCAGCAGCGGATGCACTTCCACGACGCAACTGCGCGCGGGCAGGTGCTCGACCGCACCCGGTTCGACGAACACGGTGCGCATCTGCACGTCGCCGCTCATCTGCACCGTATGGTCGAGGCCGGCTTCGAGCCACACGCCGCGCGTCGGCGGCACGACCCACGACGCGCCCTCCGACTGCACGTGCATCACCCCTTCGATCGCGTAGAGAAGCTGCGCGCGGCGGTGCCGGTGCGCCGGGATCGACGTGCCGTGCGTATAGGCCGCCGCCATCGCGGACACCGGCATCGGCGTCGATTCGTAGCGCAGGTGCGCGAAGGGCTGGGTGGACTCGAATGTCCGATTGGCGATAAGTCCTGACATTTTGGCGTGAGACAGGCAGTTGGGCGGACGGGCACGATGGCGTTCCGATTCACGCCAGATTCCCTGTCAGGATATTAATCCGTCGAACGCGATGAACAAGTCACCTTTTCTGTTTCCCTTCTGCGCGATCGCGCTGTGGGCCGGCAACGTCGTGGTGTCGAAGCTGTCGGCGTCGACGATCGACCCGTCGGCCATCACGTTCTACCGGCTGCTGTTGGCGGTCGTGCTGATGAGCGTCTTCACGCTCGCCCCCGCATGGCGCAATCGCGCGGTACTCGTCGCGCACCTGCCGAAGCTCGCGGCGCTCGGCTTTCTCGCGATGGCGCTGTTCCAGAGCCTGTCTTACGAGGCCGCGAAGACGACCAGCGCGACCAACATGGCGATCATCACCGCGCTCGTGCCGCTGATGACGATGGTGCTCAGCTCGCTGCTGCTCGGCGATCCGCCGGGCGCGGGCATGATCGGCGGCGGGGGGCTGTCGCTCGCGGGTGTCGTCTACCTGATCGCCGAAGGGCACCCGACGGCGATCGCCGCCCGCGGCGTGCACATGGGCGACCTGCTGATGCTGGCCGCGTCGGCCGCGTACGCGCTGTACGGCGTGTTGCTCAAGCGCTGGCGCATCGGCGCGCTGCCGGCATGGCAGTCGACCTACGTGCAGGCGCTGGCCGCGCTCGTGTTCATGCTGCCGATGCTGCTGCGGTTGCCCGCGCAGGCCGCCTGGCCGACGCGCGCGAGCGTGCCGCTGATCCTGTACGCCGGCGTGCTGGCGTCGGTGGTGCTGCCGTATCTGTGGATGCAGGGCGTGCGGCTGCTCGGCCCGAGCCGCTGCGCGATGTTCATGAACCTGCTGCCGGTGATGACGGCCGCCGGCGCGATCGTGTTGCTCGGCGAATCGCTGCGGCTGTATCACCTGGTCGGCGGCGGTGTCGCGCTCGTCGGCGTGGCGATCGCGCAGCGGTTTCCGTTCCATGCCAGGGCGTCGCAAGAGGTCCGCCAATGAGCGCCGGATTCGACATGCGGGACCTGATTGCCGCACTGCCGGACGGACCTGCGCCGGTTGCCGACCCGTCGCTTGCGCGCCAGCTCGAACGCATCGCGACCGCGCTCGAAGCAATGGCGCACACCGGGCGGCCGGCCGACGTCGATTTCGAGGCGGCCGTCGCGTTTCGCTGGCGCGGCTTCGGCGGCGGCCCTCGAACGGCGCCGCTCGAGCCGATCGCCACGCCCGCGCTCGTCGGGTTCGACGCGCTGCACAACATCGGCCGGCAGGCGGCGATCGTCGAACGGAACACGCGGCAATTCGTGCGCGGGTTCGCGGCCAATCACGTGCTGCTGACCGGCGCGCGCGGTACCGGCAAGTCGTCGATCGTGAAGGCGTGCCTGCACGCGTTCGCGGTGCACGGGTTGCGGCTGATCGAGGTCAGCAAGGAAGGGTTGAGCGACCTGCCTGCGATCGTCGAGCTCGTACGCGCGCGGCCCGAGCGCTACATCGTGTTTTGCGACGACCTGTCGTTCGAGGCCGGCGAGACCGGCTACAAGGGGCTGAAGACGGTGCTCGACGGCTCGGTCGCGAGCGACCTGTCGAACGTGCTGGTGTATGCGACCTCCAATCGCCGCCACCTGATGCCCGAGCAGGCGAGCGACAACGCGAACGTGACGCGCGCGGAGAACGGCGAACTGCATCCGGGCGACGCGGTCGAGGAGCGGATTTCGCTGTCGGAGCGCTTCGGGATCTGGGTCACGTTTTATGGCTTTACGCAGGACGAATACCTGGCCGTCGTCGAGAGCCGCCTCGGCGCGGCCGGCTTCGACGACGAAGCAATCCGCGCGGCGCGCGAGCCCGCGCTGCAGTGGGCGCTGGAACGCGGTGCGCGCTCGGGCCGCATCGCCGTGCAGTTCGCGCGCGATTACGCGGGGCGGCTTGCGGACGAACGCGGCGCCGAAGAGGGCGGGCCGATTCGGCGGACGGGTTGAACGGGGCGCAACGTCGCGCGTGACGACGCCCGTCGGCCCGATGCGGCCGTGCGCCGTTGGCGTCGTCAGTACCCCGCCCCGCCGCCTGCCTGATCGGTGACGATCGCGACGCCCGAGCTCGTGCCGAGCCGCGTCGCGCCGGCCTCGAGCATCGCGAGTGCGGCCGCGCGGTCGCGCACGCCCCCCGAGGCCTTCACGCCGAGTGCCGGGCCGACCGTGCGGCGCATCAGCGCGACATCCGCGAGCGTCGCGCCGCCGTGGCCGAACCCGGTCGACGTCTTCACGAACGCGACGCCGAGATCGCGGCACATCTCGCACACGCGCACCTTCTCGTCGTCCGTCAGCAGCCCGGTTTCCAGGATCACCTTGAGCGGCACCGCGCCGCATGCGCGGTGGACGGCCGCGATGTCGGCCTTCACGTCGTCGGCGCGGCCGCTCTTCAGCGCGCCGATGTTGATCACCATGTCGATCTCGCCGGCGCCCGCGTCGATCGCGGCGGTGGCTTCGAATGCCTTCGCGGCCGACAGCCCCGCACCGAGCGGGAAGCCGACCACCGCGCAGACGAGTACGCCGGTATCGGCCAGCTCGCGTGCGGCGAGCGGCACGTTCGCCGAATTCACGCAGACCGAGTAAAAGCGATGCTCGGCCGCCTGGCGGCAGAGTTCGCGGATCTGCGCGTCGCGCGCGTCGGGCGCGAGCAGCGTGTGATCGATGGTGTGGGCGAGTTGGGCGTTGGAAAGCGGCATGTGTCAGGACTCCACGGTTCGTGTGCCGGAAGGGCACACAGAAAGTTGATGTTTTCACATCGGTTTGTTACAAATACGACATTCCGGCCAGGCCTGGGCGCCCGGCACGACACGCGACGGGTAGGCAGGATACTGGCATGGAAACGAAGAAGGGCGAACGGATCAAGACCTTGATGAACGTGCTGCAAGGGCAGAACGCGATTCATCTGAAGGAAGTCGCCGAGCTGTTCGGCGTCTCCGAGATGACGATCCGCCGCGATCTCGCGGACAACCCGCACGGCCTCAGCCTGATCGGCGGCTATGTGACGCGCCATTTCGCCGCGCAGCGCAGCGACATCGGCGAGTACCTGATCAGTGCCGAGAACAACCGGCAGACCGAGGAAAAGCGCCGCATCGGCAAGCTGGCCGCTCAGTTCGTGACGACCGGCGACACGATCTTCGTCGATTGCGGCTCGACCACGCCGTTCATCGTCGATTTCATCCCGGACGACCTCGAGTTCACGGCGGTCTGCAACTCGCTGAACGTATTCGCGAAGCTGCAGCAGAAGCCGCATTGCAACGTGATCCTGTGCGGCGGCGCGTATCACCGCCAGAACATGGTGTTCGAATCGGTCGCCGAAACGGGCATCCTCGACTCGGTGCGCGTGTCGAAGGCATTCATCTCGGCGGCCGGCGTCAGCGAGCGCTGCGGCGTCACGTGCTTCAACTTCCACGAGGTCGACGCGAAGAAGAAGGTGATGGCGCGCGCACAGAATCGCTTCCTGCTCGTCGACCACACGAAGTTCGACGAAGTGCGCGCGGCCTATTTCGCCGAGCTGACCGATTTCAACTACGTGATCTCCGACGGGCAACTGAGCCACCGCTACGAAACGGCGATCCGCGAACACGGCATCGCGCTCGTGACCTGATGACCCGCGGCCATGCGTCGCGCGTTGCATCGCATCAGGCATCACGTGCTTCCGCCGCGCTCAGGTAGCCGGTGAGCACGTCGAAGCGGCGCGTTGCGCCCGGCGCGAGCGCCGCGACATGGCCCTTGCGGCGCTCCGCTTCATATCCCTCCGGCTCGCAGGTCGACGGCAGCGCAAACGCGGCGACCTGCTGGTCCGCGTTGTGCAGGATCCAGCGCGTCGCATGCGGGAATTGCCCGGGGCGGTACGCGGTGTGGAATGCGCCGCCATCCGGATGCGCGAGCCGGAAATGCGCGATGCCATCGGCGTCCGTTTCCGCACCGTTCATGAAGAACACGATCTCGGGGTCGTACAGCGCGGGCGTATCGAGCGTCGTCAGCCGCTCGGGTTCGCGCGCGAGCGTGGCCGTGTAGTCGCGCCACGCGGCGGTCGGCTTCACGTGTGCCGGCACGCTGTCGCGCAGCCGCAACCCGCCGCGCGACAGCGATTGCACGAAGCGGCCGCCCGGCACGTACGCGTAGTTCAGGTGGGCCATGTACATCAGGTCCATCGGCGTGCCGCCGAGATTCGTCACGCCCATCGCGATCGTCATCCGCGCCTCGTGCTCCGCGAGCCGTACCGACGGACGCGCGACATAGTGGCTGCCGAAGCCCTGCACGTACTCGTATTCGCCGGTCACTTCGACGCTCGCGCCGCGCGCATCCGTGCCGACGACGAGGCTCGCGCGGTCCATCGGCGCGCACGGCATCTCGCCGTGCAGCGCATGTGTGTCGTCCGGCCCCGGACAGCCGTTGCGCAGCAGCCCACTGTGGAACATGAAGCAGCCGTAGGTATCGATGATCGATGCGGCGCGCTTCGGCTGCCGGAACATGTGTTTCATCGTCAGGTCGCGGCCGTCGAATTCGGCGGCCCAGATCATCTGGCCGAGATACGGCAGCACGACGAGATGGCCGCGGCGGTTTTCGAGCTTCAGCGCCTCGACGCCCGACGGATACGCGAACGCGGTGACGGTGAGGCCGTCGGTGCGGTACAGCGTGCGTGGCGTTTCGCGGAAGTCGTCGCGCCGCAGTTCGATTTCGCCTCGCATGGTCACGCTCCCGACGTGTTGCGCGATGCGGCGTAGCGCGCGGGCGCACGGCCGTCGGCGGCTGCGTCGGGCGTCGCGGCCGGCAGGTGACGCAGGCAGTGGAAGCCGTAGTAGACGATCACGACGAAGCATGCGAGCGGCACGACGAACGCGAGCTGCATGTTGCCGCCGGTGTGATCGGAGATCAGCCCCTGGATCAGCGGCACGACCGCGCCGCCGACGATGCTCATCACGAGGATCGAGCCGCCGTATTCGGTGTCCTTGCCGAGGCCGTCGATCGTCAGGCCGTAGATCGTCGGCCAGCACGGGCCGAGGAACACGCTCACGCACACGGCCGCATAGACGGCCGTGATGTTGTGCACGCTGATCGTATACGCGAGCAGCGCGATGCACAGGATGCCGTAGACGATCAGCACCTTGGCCGGGCCGACGCGCTTCATCACGAGTGTCGCGACCAGCTTGCCGACGAAGAACGCGAAGAACGTCGCGAGCAGGTAGCGCGACGCGCCGCGCTCGGTGAGGCCGCCGATCTGCATCGCGAGCCGGATCGTGAAGCTCCACACGCCGACCTGCGCGCCGACATAGAGGAATTGCGCGACCACGCCCGCGACGAAGCGCCGGTTGCCGAACAGGCGTGCGAGTGTGCCGCGCGCGTCGATCCGGTGCGTGACCGCGCCGGGACCGTTGCCCTTGCAGGCCGGGTAGGGCGTGAGCGCGAATACGATGAATACCGCGACGAGCACGACGATCAGCCACTTGTACGGCTCGAGTGTCGCCTGGATCATCGCGAGCTGGTGTACGTGTGCGTCGGCGGCCGACATCGCCGCGAGCTGCGCATGCGACGCGTCGCCTTCCTTGAAGATCAGGAAGCTGCCCATGTAGACGCCGGCCATCGCGCCGAACGGATAAAACGTCTGCGAGATGTTCAGCCGCCGCGTGCTGGTGTCGCGCGGGCCCATCAGCGTCGAATACGAGTTCGACGCCGTCTCGAGGAACGACAGGCCCGCGGCGATCACGAACAGCGCGACGAGGAACATCCCGTATTTCGCCATCGACGCGGCCGGGAAGAACAGCAGGCAGCCGGTCGTGTAGAGCAGCAGGCCGACGAGGATCGTCGTCTTGTAGCTGAACTTCTTCACGACGGTCGCGGCCGGAATCGCGAGGAAGAAGTAGCCGAGATAGAACGCGGACTGCACGAATGCCGATTCGAAATCGGACAGGAAGAACGACTTCTTGAACTGCGCGATCAGCACGTCGTTCAGGTTCGCGGCGGTGCCCCACAGCGCGAACAGGCAGCACAGCAGCGTGAACGCGAAGAGCGGCGTGCGGTTCAGGTAGTAGCCGTCGGGTGTGTGTTCGATCCTGGCTCGGCTCATGGGTGTCTCCTTCCCAATGTCTCGTCGATGAAGGCGCCGTTCAGAGGCCGGCGTCGTGGAGGAAGCGTTCGAACGTCGCGGCGTCGGCGTACGACTTCTGCGTGCCGAGGCCCGTGACCGAATGCGCGGCGTACGCGGATGCGTAGCGCATCGCGTCGACGGCATCGCGCGACCTGGCGTAGCAGCGCGCGAAGCAGCCGATATACGCATCGCCCGCGCCCGTCGTGTCGCGTGCGTCGACCGGGACGCCCGGCACGTGCCGGGCGCCGTCGCGCGAGACGAGCAGCGAGCCTTGGTCGCCGATCGTGACGAGCACGTGCTTCAGCCCGCGTGCGACCAGCGCTTCGGCGGCGCGAGTGGCGCTTTCGCGCGAATCGACCGGCATGCCCGACACGATCGCGAGCTCGGTTTCGTTCGGCACGAAGAATTCGACGGAGCGGATCCGTTCGAAATCGAGGTCGGCCACCGCCGGCGCGGGATTCAGCAGCACGGGGATGCCGTGCCGTGCGCCGAATTCGATCGCGTGATAGACGGTGTCGAGCTCGATCTCGAGCTGCAGCACGATCAGCGTGCATTCGGCGAGCGCCGGCGCGGCCGCGTCGATGTCGGCCGGCCGCAGGTGGCGGTTCGCGCCCTTGACGATCAGGATGCTGTTGCTCGAATCGGGTTCGACGAAGATCGGCGCGACGCCGCTCGGTACGCCGGCGACCTTGCGCACGTGCGTGGCGTCGATTCCCTCGCGCTCGAAGTTGCGGATCGTGTTGTCGGCGAACACGTCGTCGCCGACCTTCGTGACCATCACGACACGCGCGCCGAGGCGCGCGGCCGCGACGGCCTGGTTCGCGCCCTTGCCGCCGCAGCCGAGCTCGAAGTTCGGCGCCTCGAGCGTTTCGCCCCGGCCGGGCATGCGTGTGACGTAGGTCACGAGGTCGACCATGTTGCTGCCGATGACGGCGATTGTCTCCATCTGCGTCTCTTCCTTTGATATGAGGTGCGCCGCGAGCATGGGGCGGCGACTGTAGTTTTTTGATAATAAAATCACATTAAATGTGAAAATGCAATCTTATGATGTAAAGAGGGTCACTTGGGTCGGGCGTTCCGCGGGGGCTCGCGCGTACCGAGGTTGTCGACATGCAAAAGACGCGAATAGGACGCTGGACGTCATCAACCGTCTGCGGGTACCGATCATCACGACGGGCCTGGGCGATACCCGGACCCTGGTTTCGCGCTATTTCGCGCGTCTCTGGAAGGCCTCGACGAGTCGACGCCGCACACCCATTACGGCGTGCCGGGGACCGACGTGCGCGTCACGCGCCGCACGCGACATCGAAGCCGCATCCGTTGATGCCTCATACCCGTCAATTTGCCGCGCGATGGCACGCGGTGCCGGCGGATCCGGCGTCCTGAGGGCGTTCCGTTCCGGCGATATGGAGGCGCGGCGAAGGAGATCATGAAGCGACACACCCGATGACCGCTGTCCGCCAGCAGCATGTCAGCATGTTTGCTGCGGAATCAGCAGCATTGAAATTGCGGTGAGGGGATTTCAATGCCGGACGGTGCTTGTGCGGTATGGCACGGTTTCTGCATCGGGTGATGCTTTCGACGCCATTTCCAATCTGCCGGAGCCGACATGACCGCTTCAAATCATCTGAAATCCGTCCATCATTCCGATGCCCAGCTGTCGCGGGGCACGGATTACGAGCGCCTGGCGGAGCGCTTCCGCCCGGTTTTCGCGCGTATCGCAGACGGGGCGCTCGAACGTGAACGTTCCCGCACGTTGCCGTATGACCCGATCGAATGGCTCAGGGAGAGTGGGTTCGGCGCGGTTCGCGTACCGGTCGAGCATGGCGGCGCGGGCGCGTCGTTGCCGCAATTGATACAGCTTCTCATCGAACTGGCCGCCGCCGATTCGAACCTGCCGCAGGCGTTGCGAGGCCACTTCGCTTTCGTCGAGGATCGGCTGAATTCCGCGCCGGATGTGGCGCGTGACGAATGGTTCCGGCGCTTTGTCGCCGGAGAACTCGTCGGCAACGCGTGGACCGAGGTTGGCAGCGTCGCGATAGGCGATGTGATTACCCGTGTGCGGCGCGACGGGGATGGCTGGATCCTCGACGGAGAGAAATACTATTCGACCGGAAGCATCTTCGCGGACTGGATCGACGTATTCGCGCGCGATGAAGACGGCCGAGACGTGATCGCGGCCGTCCGGACGAACCAACCCGGCGTGCAACGCAGCGACGACTGGGACGGCTTCGGTCAGCGCACGACCGGTAGCGGCACGACCCGCTTCGACGCGGCGCGAGTCGATGCGCAGAACGTGTTCGACTTCGCGACGCGCTTCAAGTATCAGACGGCGTTCTACCAGCTCGTGCTGCTCGCGGTGCTCGCGGGCACCGGGCGCGCCGCGCTGCGTGACATCGCGCGCGAGGTGAGTTCGCGCAAGCGCATCTTCAGCCACGGCAACGCCCCGTCGTTCGCGCAGGATCCGCAGATCCAGCAGGTGGTGGGAGAGGTGGCTGCGCGCGTATTCGCGGCCGAGGCCACGGCGGTGCGCGCGAGCGAGGCGTCGCAGCGTGCGTACGAGGCACGTTTTGGCGGCGACGAGCAAGCCGAGCACCGTGCGAATGTCGACGCGGAACTGGATTCGGCGCGTGCTCAGATCGTGGTGTCGGACCTCGTGCTGCGCGCGACGACCGATCTGTTCAACGCGCTTGGCGCATCGGGCTCGAGTGCCGCGAAGGGCCTCGATCGCCACTGGCGCAACGCGCGCACGGCGGCCTCGCACAATCCGCTGGTGTTCAAGGCCCGCATCGTCGGCGATCGGGAAATCAACGGTACCGAGCCGCCGTATGTCTGGGCCATCGGCAGCGGGCCGGGTGCGCAAGGCACTTCCACGGTTGCCGCCTGAACGCGTGCGAGGAGCGGACTAGGTGTATCCCGCTCCCTTTACTTCTTCAAGCAGGACTTGCCGAATTGAAAAGGATTGCTGCGTAACGTGTACATGTTCGGCATCGCTGCTTTTCGGTATGCGTGAGCGACGACTGCGAGCGATTCATGTATTCCGATGCTTTCGCGCATGAGCCGGCGACGCAATGCATGTCATGCACGGCATCGCTTCGGCGCGTGCTACTTCAAGGCGTTGATTTCCTTTGCCCGGATCAGGCGTGCACGCAATACGTTGCGGCTGATGCCGAGCAGCTTCGCTGCCTGGATCTGATTGCGGTGGCTGAATTCGAAGGCCACGCGCATCACGGTATCCTCGATATGCTCGAACAGATTGTCGTGTTCCGCGTCGAACAGGCAGCGTAGCGCCTGCTCGAACGTTTCCTGAGGATCAAGGTGTGGCGTCGACTCGTGACGGCGGGCGAACGTCGTGTCGCCATACCGGATCTGGAGATCGGAATCCTGGAGCAGATCATGGCGGCTGACCAGCAGTGCGTGGTGGATCACGTTCTCCAGTTCGCGGATATTGCCGGGCCAGTGATGCGCAAGCAGCTTCTGTTCGGCTCGTCTGTCGATATCCGCGGGGCCGTAGCCAAGACGACCGCGATAGTCTTCGATGAAGTATCGCGCGAGCGGAAGGACGTCGCCCGGGCGTTCGCGTAGTGCGGGGATCGCGAGCTGGACGACGTTGAGCCTGTAGAACAGATCGCCGCGGAAGTGGCCTGCCGCGACGGCATCGTCGAGATGCACGTTGGTGGCCGCGACCACGCGCACATTGATCGGAATACTGTGACGCGCCCCGAGCCGGACGATTTCGCGCTCCTGCAGCACGCGCAGGAGCTTGACCTGCATCGACAGCGGGAGATCGCCGATCTCGTCGAGGAACAACGTGCCGCCGTTGGCCGCCTCGAACCATCCGGGCTTGGCGCTGAACGCGCCCGTGAACGCCCCCTTCTCGTGGCCGAACAGTTCGCTCTCCACCAGCGTTTCCGAAAACGCGCCGCAGTTGACCGCGACGAACGGCTGATTCTTGCGATGGCTCAGATTGTGTACGTGGCGGGCAATCAGTTCTTTCCCGGTTCCGGTTTCACCGATGATGAGCACGCTTGCGTCGCTGGGCGCGATCATGCGTATCTGGTTGAGCAGCGCGAGTGAGCGCGGATCGACGAAGACCTGCGCGCGTGCACGGATCGAGGTGGTGAGCGCGTGCCGATCCGGCAAGGTCAGCACGTCCGGGTCGGCAGTGTCATCCGGGTCGCCCGGTTGGGCGGGAGGGAGCGGGCGGTTCATGAGTAGAAGGTCGGTTGGGGGTAGGTTCGTTTGAGTGCCCACTCGCCGAGTTCCCGCAGTTTGTAGGCCAACGGATCGTGCAGCGAGTGGGTGCGCAGGTTGCGCCAGTGTCTGTCCAGACCCAGTGCGCCGTGGGTAGCGCGTGCGCCCGCGACGTCGAACATGCGGGTACAAACGTCCAGCCCGGTCCGTATCGCCGAGACTTTTGCGCTCGCGACCGCAATCGCGACTTCTCCGCGCTCATCGTCGCTGAGTGCCGCGCCGAGTGCCCATGCATCGTCGAGTCGGGCGGCGGCGCGGTCGGCCAGAACGCGGACGGCCTCGAGGCCAGCCCAGAACTCTCCATACTGGCCGAGGATATAGGGGTCGTCGTCGGTTCTTTCCGCACGGGACGAGGGCCAGGGTCGGGCCTCGTGCAAGGTGTAGTGTCGTGCGTCGTTGAAAGCGCCCTCGCTGATGCCCAGGTAGACGTTCGTGAGAACGAGCTGCGCGATCAACGGGCGAAGGCAGGCGAACGGTGTGGAGAGCGGTCCGGGATCAGAGAGGATTTCGTGATGCTCGACGCGCACCCGTTCGAAGGTCACGGTGCCGCTGTCGGTTTGGCGCTGGCCGATATTGTTCCAGTCCTCGGAGATGGAAATGCCGCTGCGGTGCGTCGGGACAGCCGCGATGAGCAGCGCGTTGGTGTCGACGTCCCGAGCGGAAGCGATCAGCATTTCGGAATCGAGTGCGCCGGAGCAGAAGCTTTTCTGGCCACTGAACTCGAGCCAGCCGTTGCCCGGAGAACTGATCGTGCGCTCGTCGAGCGGATTGAGCGCGTTGCCCCAGAACCAGTCGTGGGCGGCCGTCTGCTGGAACCATGGCTCCCATTGCTCGGCGGCGCCGAACAGACGGACGGTGGCAAGCAGCAGATGATGAAAACCAAACAGGTGGGCAAGCGAGCCGTCGGCACGCGCGAGCGTACGCACGACGTCCAGCGTGGTCAGCCAGTTCGCACCGAGTCCGCCATAGACGGCTGGAATACTGAGTCGCAACAGGCCGCTGGCGCGTAGCGCATCGCGCTCGGCCTTTGGCGTGCCGCCCGCACGATCTCGCTCGGCGGCGGTCTGCCCGAATCGGGCAGCCAGTTCTTCGGCGATGACGCGTACTGCCGAGGTATCGGAGGGCGTGCCGCGAAGCCCGATCGTATCCGGATAGGTCGAGAGTGTTGCCATGTGAAAGGTAGGAGTGAAGTGCGGCGTAGTGTTCCGGTGTGAGGGATTCTCTTTGCGTCGATGCTTCCTGGAAAGCAACGAATTTTCATATCCAAATCAGAAGCTTGATTTTCAGGCAGCGGGAAGGGGCACGGTTGCTTGGTGGTCAGCATCCTGCTGACGGAATGCTGATTGATGAGCACGCGCGGCGATCGGCTCGTCAGAGCGGGCAACGCCACGAATGAGTTTCTCCCGACGGGCGGCGGCGCGGTGCCGGCCATACGCGCATCGATCGTCATCAGCTTGGCACTGCTTGGATTGCAACCGTCGTCGGTCGTGTGCAAGCCCGTTACGGGGCACGAGCGGCGCCTGCGGGTTCTGATGCTTTTGAGTCCATTCGCCCATGGCATGGAACATGCGTGAGCGTCTGCTCGAACAATGTCGATCAGAAGGTGTTTCGCTCATGAAGCATATCGGTGCGGAGACAGTCGAAATGGCCGCGTGGCAGCCCGTGGTGGAGTCCGTCGTGCAGGAGCTGGCACGTACGGCGATAGCGCGCGACCGGGCGGGTGGAACGGCGTTGCACGAGCGTCGAGTACTTCGCGATAGCGGCTTGCTTGCGCTGAGCGTGCCCCGCGCATATGGGGGGCACGGAGCGACCTGGTCCGACACGCTGGCCGTCGTACGGCGTCTCGCTCGGGTGGACAGCTCGCTCGCGCATCTCTTCGCCTTTCACCACCTGCATCTCGCGACAGTGCGCTTGTTCGGGCGCCCGCAGCAGTGGGAACCCTGGCTGGAGCAGACCGTTTCGCAACGCTGGTTCTGGGGGAACGCGCTCAATCCGCTCGACAAGGGTACGCGCGCGGAATCGGATGGGGCGGACGGATGGGTTTTCGTCGGGCGCAAGAGCTTCTGCTCCGGCGCGGCTGATTCAGATCGCCTGCTGGCGTCGGCTTTCGATGCGCAGGGACGTTTGCTGATCGGCGTGGTGCCGACTGCCCGCGAAGGGATCGCGATCCTCGACGATTGGGACAACATGGGGCAGCGTCAGACGGATAGCGGGACGGTGCTGTTCGAGCAGGTGAAGGTGGCCGGCGACGAGATCCTAGCCGATCCGGGGCCTTTGTCTTCGCCGTTTGCATGCTTGCGGCCGCTGTTGGCCCAGTTGATTCTGGCGCATATCTATCTTGGTCTCGGCGAAGGCGCGATAGGCGCCGCGCGGGATTTTACGCGGGAGAGTACGCGATCGTGGGTCGCGTCTCCGGCATCGCATCCGACGGAGGATCTGTATGTGCAGGGTCACTACGGTCGGTTCTGGCTTGCCATCGAGGGGGCAAGCGCATTGGTCGAGCGCGCCGCGGGCGCGTTCGATGTGGCCTGGCGGCGCGAGGCGGCGCTGACGGAACGCGAACGGGGCGAGGTGGCGATAGCCGTCGCGGCGGCGAAGGTTTCGTCTGCGCAGGCTGGTCTCGATATCACGCAGCGCATGTTCGAAGTGACCGGCGCGCGGGCAACGACGGCCGCGCTGCGGTTCGATCGGTTCTGGCGGAACCTGCGTGTTCATACCCTGCACGATCCGATCGACTACAAGATTCGCGAGTTGGGGGACTGGGCCCTCAACGAGCGTTTTCCGACGCCTTCTTTTTACTCCTGATGCTGCTCGTGACGCGGCCCGGAAGCAGGGATGCTGCGGGTCAGTCATCTGGATCGGAGATATGGATTCCAGTCCGTTCGGAATGATTTAAGGATCGGCTTGCGATCCGCGAAATGTCGCGGCGTGACCGTAGATTGAGCCCATTTTGTCCGTTGCGGAACGGAAGAGGCGTGTTTGGCACGGTATTCGCTAGATGGTTGGTCGACGTTATCGGACTCGTGCGACAGATGAAGAGGAATGCTTGATGGGAAAGAAGACATACAAGGTCGTTGCGGTATCGGGCAACACCTCGCGGCCGTCACGAACGCTCGCGCTGTCGGAGGCGTTGCTGTCCGGCTTGCGTGCCGAGTTGTCTGTCGAGCCGCATTTGATCGAACTCGGGGTGATCGCGCCGGTGCTGTCCGGTGTGCTGTCGAGAGCGGATGCCGGCGACGAACTGGAGCGACAGTTGCGCGCGATCGAGGAGGCGGATGCATTGATCGTAGGAAGTCCTGTCTATCGGGCTTCGTATACGGGGCTCTTCAAGCATCTGTTCGATCTTGTGCATCACGAGGCGCTGATCGACGTGCCCGTTCTGCTGGCTGCGACGGGGGGCAGCGAACGTCATGCGCTGGTCATTGACCATCAATTGCGCCCGCTGTTCAGTTTTTTCCAGGCGCGTACCTTGCCGATCGGCGTGTACGCGTCCGAACGGGATTTCCAGAACTACACGATTACGAGCCCCGAGTTGCGCGGGCGCATCCGGCTGGCCATCGAGCGGGCCGTCCCGCTCGTTCGCGAAGTCGGCGGATTTGAATCTTCCGCGGCCGTGCCGGTCGCGTGAATCTCGACATTTTCCAACCAGGACATTTCCATGAGCAACACGACTTCCTCCGGCGATGCCGTCAAATTCGCGTACTGGGTGCCGAACGTCAGCGGCGGCCTCGTCGTCAGCACGATCGAGCAGCGTACCGACTGGAGCCTTGAATACAACCAGAAACTCGCACGCACGGCCGAGGCGGCCGGCTTCGACTACGCGCTGAGCCAGATCCGCTTCACGGCCGGCTACGGCGCCGAATACCAGCACGAGTCGGTGTCGTTCAGCCAGGCGCTGCTGCATGCGACGACGAAGC
>NZ_JAAGPK010000134.1:0-23371 GCF_017104685.1 Burkholderia sp. Tr-20355
TCGCGCGACGTCGCCTCGGCGGCGCTGCTGTGGGAAGCGTCGGAAGCCGCGACGGGCGTGCGCTTCCTCAGTTCGGGCGCACCCGCCGGACGCGTGCCCGGCCGGCCGCTCGACACGGCGGCCGAAGCGCGCTGAACCGCACGACGCTACCCGCCATATTCTTCATACTTATTGCGCAAGCCGAAAAGAAAGCCTGTTGAAAGACTGATTCACCGCGCCACTGTTACCGCGCCGGAAACAATCTATCGTCAAAATCAGCGTTTACCCTGAACACGCCGGTGACTAAGATTTGATCAATCGCTCAAGACATGGTGTCGAGAGCGAACTCAATAAAACACCGGAGGTCACCATGAAATCGCTCGTTTCCGCAGTCGTCGCCGCTGTCGCCCTGTCCGCTTCGTTCGGCGCATTCGCTCAAAGCACCGTGACCCGCGCCCAGGTGCGTGGCGAACTGGTCCAGCTCGAACAAGCCGGCTACAAGCCGGGCGTGTCGAGCCCGTACTACCCGAACGACATCCAGAGCGCCGAAGCGCGTATTCATGGTGCCGACACCAGCGGCTACGGCGCCCAGCCGGCTCCGCTCGTCCACTCGGGCGCCCCGGCAGCCGCATCGTCGAACGCACGCGACTCGATCTTCTTCGGCCAGTAAGCCGATGCGCCCCCGGCGGGCGCCGCGCGTCGCGCGATGAAGCAACGCAGTCCGGACGAGCCCCTACGCGGGGCTCGTCTTGTTTGTGAAACGCATACCTCCGCCGCCCGGCAGCGGGTGGCTTCGCCCGGGCGCCTGGCGTCCGGGTGCTTTTTCCCTTCCCGGCGGGCAGGCGAAAAGAAACCGCGTGCGCCGATCAGCGCGCCGCAACGACGGCAGGCACCGAGCGCGACAGCACGCGCCAACGCGACAGCAACTCGTCCCGATCGACGTAGCAGCCCTGCAGGTGCCGGCGGCCGGTCGACGGATCGAACGCCGTGCGCGCATGCAGCACGCGTCGGTTGTCGAACGCCCACATGTCGCCCGCCCGCAGCCGGCGGTGTACGCGGAAACGCGGCTCGCGCGCAAGCGCGAGGAACCGCCGGTACGCGCGATAGACGGCCGCGACCGAGCCGGCCGGCGCATCGAGCGGCCCGCGCAGGAAGTTCGCGACACGCACCTCCGTCACGTTGCCGCGCGCATCGAGCCCGATCACCGGCGCCGAACAGCGGTAGTCGCTGTTCGCACTCTTGTTCCAGAACTCGAACGGCGTCGACGCCAGTCGTTCGAAATCGGCCGGATGCTCGCGCCGCAGCGCATCGGCGAGCGCGAAGCCGTCGAGAAAGATGCTGTCGCCGCCCGTCGCTTCGTTGGCCAGGCAATGCAGGAACTGCACGCCCGGCTGCAGTTCGCGTGTCGGCAGGTCGGTATGCGGCGGCAGGTTCAGTGACGTATACGCATTGCTGTCCGGGCGCGGTTTCGATTCGACGTCGAACAGCACGCCGAAATTGCTTTCGCGGATCAGGCCGACGCGACGCGCGATCTCGTCCACGCGGCCGCGCTCGGCCGGCACGCCTTCGACGAGCGTCAGCCCCGTGCGCCGCAGCGCGGCGAGCCACGCGAGCAGCGCACCGTCGTCCTCCATCACGTCGCGCCACGCGAACAGGCCGATCGCCGTCGCGTCGTCGCCGGCCCAGATGTGCCGCTCGTGCGCGGCCAGCCGCTCGGCGCGCGACGCATCGTCGTATGCATGCGCCCGCAACCAGCCCGGCGACCACGCGCTGCGATGCCCGTCGTTCCACTCGACATGCAGCGCACCATCGGGTTCGACGTGCACGGCGAGCGCCGACAGATCGTCGCGCGCATCGGCAATCTCGAACACCTGTTCACGCGTGAGCGCATGCACGCATGCGGAACACGCGCAGTTGTCGCGCAGCCAGTCGAAATGGAACGGCGATCGTCGCGCGTCGCGCCATTCGACCTCGACCGCCCCCTCGCCGATCGTCGCCGCCGCGATGGCCGCGTCGGCCGAAAACGTCCGCCAGTCCTCGATACGGTGTTGCGCTGCTGCCTGCATCGTTGCCTCCCGGAAACGCCCGCTACGCGTGTGGTGCGAGCAAAAACCCGCCGACCATCCGGTGCATGCGCGCGGCCTGCGGGCTCGTCCCGAGCGCGCGCCAGCAGCCGTGCACCAGCCCCTGTCCCATCCAGTCGCGCGCGACCCCGCCGGCCGCGCGAATCCGTTCGACGTACACGCGCGCGTCGTCGCGCAGCGGATCGTGTTCCGCGCCGATCGCGAGCACCGGCGGCAAGCCGTCGAAACGCGCCGCTTCGAGCGGCACCGACGCGCGCAACAGCGGGTCGCCGCCCCGCAGCACGTCGGACACGTTCCCATCCCAGTACAGCGCGCGATAGCGATGCACGTCGTCGAGCGTCAGCATCGGCGCCCGCGCTTCGATCTCGCGCGCGGGCGATTGCGGTTCGAAGCCGAGCATCGGATAAACGAGCGCGATGCCGTCGACGTTGCGTTCGCCCGCATCGCGCAGCGCGGTGGCGACGGCCGCCGCGAGCATCCCGCCCGCGCTGTCGCCCGCGAGCGTCAGCGGATACGCGCACGCGCCGAACGGCCAGCGGGCATCGCGCGCGGCGCGCGTGACGTCCAGGCAATCCTCGAGCGCGGCCGGCGCGCGGTGTTCGGGCGCCAGACGATAGTCGACGGCGATCACGTCGAGCCCCGTGTCGGCCGCGAGTTTCGCGGTGATCATCGCCTGGCTGTCGAGCGAGCCGACGACCAAGCCGCCGCCATGAAACAACAGCACCGTGCCGCCCGATGCGCCGCGCGCGGACGTGTAGCGCCGCAGCGCGATCGTGCGCCCGTCCGCCGCGCGCCACACGGCGTCCTGCCGCACGATGCCGGGCGGCAGCGCGGCCGGCGTCCACGCGGCCGCGAAGCGGTCGTAGAGGCGGCGCTGCTCGTCGGGCGAGCGCGCCGCCGCATCGGCCGGATACCACGCGTCGACGGCTGCGACGAACGCCGCGATTTCCGGTTCGAGCATCGTGCGCGCTCCGCGATCGAACGTTGAAGGACGCAAGTCGCCGCTAGCGGCGCGGCGGCAAGCCGATCACGCGGCCCGCATACGCAGGCGCCGCGCAATCGCGCTGCAACGCATGCAAGTCGGCCACGCGCGCGGCCACGTCGTCGTCGAACGGCGCCGATTTCGCACCGTCGCGCGTGTCGACGTGCAGCAGCATCTGCTCGCTCGCCGATACCGGATCGTCATGCCCTGGCGCGAACAGTTCGAGATACAGGTGCAGGCGCTTCGCGTCGTGCGCGAGCACGCGCGCATCGACGCGCACCGGCGTGCCTTCCTTGATCTCGTGCAGGTAGTTCACGTGCGCTTCGAGCGTGTAGACCGAGCGCCCCCGCTCGCGGCGCGCGGCGTCGTCGAGCCCGATGCGATCCAGCAATGCATCGGTCGCGAAGCTGAAGATCAGCAGGTAGAACGCATCGCGCAGGTGGCCGTTGTAGTCGACCCATTCGGGCCGCACCACGTCGCGGTAAATCGTCAGCGGGGTATCGCCCGTCATCGCCTGTCCTTTAGTCCTCGAATCGCATCCCGTGCCGCGCCTTCACCGCGGCGATCGCTTTCAGCACCTCGGTGATGCACTCGTCGCGATAGCGTTCGAGTTCCTTGATGCTGCGCGTGCCCTGCTGTTCGGTCGTGCCTTCGACGACGCTGTCGATCAGCGCGTCGGTCAGGGTCGGCGCAACCAGCTTCGTCCACGGCAGTTCGAGCGCGGGGCCGAACTGCTGCATGAAGTGTCGCATGCCCGCATCGCCGCCGGCCAGCGTGTAGGTCAGGAACGTGCCCATGAACGACCAGCGGATGCCCGCGCCGAAGCGGATCGCATCGTCGATCTCGCCGGTCGTCGCGACGCCTTCGTTGACCAGGTGCAGCGCCTCGCGCCACAGTGCCTCGAGCAGGCGATCGGCGATGAAGCCCGGCACCTCCTTGCGCACGTGCAGCGGCCGCATGCCGAGCTTGCGGTAGACCTCCATCGCGCCCTCGACGGCTTCCGGCGACGTGCGCGCGCCGCCGAGCACCTCGACGAGCGGCAGCAGATAGACGGGATTGAACGGGTGGCCGACCACGCAGCGTTCCGGATGCGCCGCCCGCGCGTAGAAATCGGTGGGCAGCAGCCCCGACGTCGACGACGCGATGATCGCGTCGGGCTTCGCCGCGCGGCTGATCTGCTCGTGCAGCTCGAGCTTCAGCGCCTCGCGCTCGGGCGCGCTTTCCTGGATGAAATCGGCGTCGGCGACGCATGCCTCGATCGTCGGGACGAAACGCAGCCGCGCGGGATCGGCGCCCGGCGCGAGGCCGACGCGTTCGAGCGCGGGCCACGCGTTCGCGACGTTCGCGCGCAACCGCTCCTCCGCGCCCGGCGCCGGGTCCCACACGACCACGTCGAGACCGTGCGCGAGCGCGCGGGAAATCCAGCCACTGCCGATCACGCCGGTGCCGATGGCGGCGAACGTCTTGATGTCGGTCTTCACAGCCATGTCAACGCATCCTTCAAATCAGGGGAAATCGGTGGGCGGCCGCGCTTGGGTGCGCGCCGCCGTGTCAGTCGGTTTGCAAGAAAACTCAAGCGAATTCGGCGATCGCACGACGTTCGAGCAGACGCTCGCCGCGCGCCGGCAGGCCGAGCTTGCGGCGGCCCTCGGCCGGCGTCAGCACGCGGCCGCCGAGCCGTTCGACGATCTCGCGGGCGCGCTCGACCAGCGTGCCGTTGGTCGCATGCACGCCGCGGTCGAGCCAGATGTTGTCTTCGAGGCCGACGCGCACGTGACCGCCGAGCAGCATCGCCTGCGCGACCATCGGCATCTGCATGCGGCCGATCCCGAAACCGGCCCAATGCGCACCCGGCGGCAGGTTGTCGACCATCGCCTTCATCGTGCCCGTATCGGCCGGCGCACCCCACGGAATGCCGAGGCAGAGCTGGAACAGCGGCGGATCGTCGAGCAGCCCTTCCTTCAGCAACTGCTTCGCGAACCACAGATGGCCCGTGTCGAAGATCTCCAGTTCCGGCTTCACGCCGAGTGCCTGGATGCGCTTCGCGCCGGCGCGCAACTGCGCGGGCGTCGACACGTAGATGTAGTCGCCGTCGCCGAAATTCAGCGTGCCGCAATCGAGCGTGCAGATCTCGGGCAGCAGTTCCTCGACGTGCGCGAGGCGCGTGAGGCCGCCGACCAGGTCGGTGCCCTTGCCGAAGCGCATCGGGTCTTCGCCGGGGCCGATCTCGAGATCGCCGCCCATGCCGGCCGTCAGGTTGATGATCACGTCGACGTCGGCCGAGCGGATGCGGTCCACCACTTCGCGGTACAGGTTCGGGTCGCGGCTGCCGCGGCCCGTCTGCGGATCGCGCACGTGGCAGTGCGCGACCGTCGCACCGGCCTTCGCGGCTTCGATCGCGGCTGCCGCGATTTCCTTCGGCGTGACCGGAATCGCCGGATGCTTGCCGACCGTATCGCCCGCGCCGGTGACGGCGCAGGTGATGATGACTTCATGGTTCATGCTGGGTGCCTCGCTTGATTCAAGTTGTGTCGCATTGCGGGGGTGGCGCGGGCGCCGGCCGTCACAGGCCGAGATACGCCTTCACGGCGGGCAGGCCGTCCTTGCCGTCGAACGTCTTGACGCCCGCGAGCCACGGATCGAGCACCTGCGGATTCTTCTTCAGGTAGGCCTTCGCGGCCTCGGCCGGCTTCGTCTTGTTCATCACCGACTGCATCAGCTGGTTCTCGAGCTGCGTCGAGAAGCGCAGGTTCGTCACGAGCTTGCCCGCGTTCGGGCAGCGTGCGATGAAGTCGGGCGCCGTCAGCGTGTACACGCGCGCTTCGCCGTAGTTCGGCCCGAACGCCGCGTCGCCGCCGGACAGGTAGTTCATGCTGAGCTGGATGTTCATCGGGTGCGGCTCCCAGCCGAGGAACACGACCCACTTCTTCTCGCGGATCGCGCGCTCGACCGTCACCAGCATCCCGGCCTCGCTCGATTCGACGAGCTTGAAGCCGCCGAGCCCGTACTGGTTCGTGTCGATCATCTTCTGGATCGTCGCGTTCGCGCTGCTGCCCGGCTCGATCCCGTAGATCTTGCCGTCGAGTTCCGCGCGGTGCTTCGCGATGTCCTCGAAGGTCTTCAGGCCGGCCTGGTATTCGTAGCTCGGCACCGCGAGCGTCGCCTTCGCGCCGGACAGGTTCGGCGGCTCGACGACGTTGATCGACTTGCTGTCGAGGAACGGCTGGAGCTGCTTCTGCTGCACCGGCCACCAGTAGCCGAGCGACACGTCGAGCTGCTTGCTCTTGAGACCCGCGAACGAGATCGGCACCGACGCGATCGTCGTGGTCGGCTTGTAGCCGAGCGCCTCGAACACGGTCGACGCGAGCGCCGTGGTCGACGTGATGTCGGTCCAGCCGATATCCGCGAAACGCACGGTGCGGCAGGTCGCGGCCTCGGTCTCGGCCAGCGCCGCGTTCGTGAACGCGCCGGTCGCCAGCACGGCCGCGGCAAGCGCGGCGATCTTCGTCGACTTCATGGTTCGGTTCTCCCGGTTGGTCTCGCGGCAGCCGGTGCGCGGAGTGGCGCCGGCCTGCATCGTGGGAGTAAAAGTAACGAGCCATATTCGCCGCGAGAAGACCGCCGGCGACCTGTTCTTGACTGTTTGCGACTATGAGTGGAAACCACTAGGTTTTGCCCAAGGCTTGGTGGGCGGGTGTTTGACGCGGATTCGGAGCGAAACCGGGTTGCCCCGATGCGGCGTACGGCTTTCGATTCGGCGCTGGCGACGCTGACAGATTTCCGACGCCTCGCCGGGTGCCGCGGATCGGCTCTATGCTGGTGCCGTCAGCGTGTCCGGCCACTCAGGAACCCCATGATCCTTACCGCTCTTTTCGTCGTGGCCGTTTTCGCCATCGTTGCGGTCATGCACCGCGCCGTGCTCGTCAAGGCCGACACGCGGCTGCGCGCGCGGCTCGACGCGGAAGGCCCGCGCAGTGATGCCTCGCGCCGGTTGATGCGTGAATCGGGATACCACGTCTGAGCCCGCGCTGGCCGTCACGGTGGCGACGTGCCGCGCTCAGCCGGCCGTCACCACTCGCACGAACGCCGCCGCCAGCACCGTCGGCTCGACCGGCAGCAGCAGCGCGCACGCCGATCTCGCGTCTTCGTCCGACATCGGCACGAACACGACGCCGTCGATCCCGAGACTCGCCATCCGCTCCGGCACGATCGCCACGCCGTGCCCCGCCGCGACGAGATTCAGCATCGACGTCTTCGGCGATACGATCCGCGCCGCGGCCGGCACGAAGCCCCGCTTCAGGCACAGATCGATCACGACGCGCGCGAGCCCGCCTCGCTCCCGATACACCGCCGACACGAACGGCTCGCGCCGCAACCGCGAGATCGCGACGCGCTTGCGGCCCGCGAGCGGATGATCGGCGGGCACCGCCACGCACAGGCGTTCCGCGGCCCATTCGACGAAGCGCACACGCGCGTCGCGCCGCAGCACCGGCAAGCGGACGATCCCGATGTCGGCATGGCCGCTCGCGATTTCCGATACCTGATCCTCGGACGACGCGCGATCGAGATCGATGCGCGCGCCCGGGCAATCGCTCATGAAACGCTCGAGATCGGGCATCAGGCTGCTGACGGGAACGGTGCTGGAATGCAGAAGCCGCAGCACGCCGGCCGCTCCGCGCGACAGCTGCGAACCCTCTTCGGCCGCGGCCGTCAGCGTGGCCGGGATCGATGCCACGCGTTCACGATAGATCGCGCCGGCAGGCGTGAGCCGCACGCCTCTCGGCTCCCGGTCGAACAGCAGGAAACCGAGTTCCTCCTCGAGCTGCCCGATCTGCCGGCTGAGCGCCGACTGCGCGACATGGAGCGCGCCCGCGGCCGGCGTGAAGCCGCCGAGATCGGCCACGGTCAGGAAATACTGGATTTGCCGGAGTGATGGCATGCCGAAACGAGATGGATACGCGCCGAATTCGATATTTGTGTTATACCGGCGCGCTCCGCAGAATGAAAGCCTTCCGTGCCGGCATCCCCGTTCCGGCCGTTGATACGGAGCGTTCATCGACGTGACTACCCTCCTGTCCTATCTGCTGGTCGTGGCGGCCGGCATCAGCGTCGCGTTGCAGCAAGTGCTCAACGCGAACCTCCGCGCGCAGCTCGGCTCGCCGTGGTGGGCCGGGTCGGTCAGCTACCTTGTCGGCCTGGCCGCGATGCTGGCCGTCGCGCTGCTGTCGCCGCATCCGCGCCTGAGCGGCCCCTTCCCCGGCGCCGGCACGTGGTTCAGCTGGACCGGCGGATTCTTCGGCGCGCTATTCGTCGGCATCGCGATATTGATGGTGCCGCGACTGGGCGCGGCCACGACGCTCGCGCTGATCGTCGTCGGGCAGATGACGGGCGCGCTCGTGTTCGACCACTTCGGCGTGCTCGGCATCGAACGGCATTCGGCCAGCCCGGTCCGCATGGCCGGCGCGGCGTGCCTGATCCTCGGGGTCGTGCTGATCCGCGCGTGAACGCAAGGCCGTCGGCGCGCGCGTGCGTGCCGACCCGCCGGCCACGCACGCGCACGTTACGACGCTCACGCGTAGTTCATCATCACCGACTTGCTTTCCGTGTACTGGTCGATCACGGCGCGGCCGAGTTCGCGGCCGAAGCCCGACTGCTTCATCCCGCCGAACGGCAATGCGTTGTCGAGCAGCGAATGGCAATTGACCCACACCGTGCCGGCCGCGATACGCGGGATCAGCTTGTGGATCGCCGACAGATCGTTCGACCAGATGCTCGCGCCGAGGCCGTACGGCGTGTCGTTCGCGAGTTGCACGGCCGTATCGGGATCGTCGAACGGCATCGCGACAAGCACCGGCCCGAAGATCTCCTCGCGCACGACGCGCATCGCCTGCGTCGCATCGACCAGCACGGTCGGTTCGACGAAGAAGCCGGGGCCGTCGATCGCGCGGCCGCCCGTCGCCGCGCGCGCCCCTTCGCCGAACCCCGAATCGATGTAACCGCACACGCGTTCGCGCTGCTTCGCGGAGACGAGCGGGCCGATCTGCGTCGACGGGTCCATCCCCGGGCCGATCTTCAGGCTCGCGGCGATCTGCGCGACGCGCTCGATCACGCCGTCGAACACCTTCGAGTGGATATACGCACGCGAACCGGCCGTGCACACCTGCCCCTGGTTGAAGAAGATCGCGTTCGCGACGCCCAGCGCGGCCTTGTCGAGATCGACGTCGGGCAGCACGATCACCGGCGACTTGCCGCCGAGTTCGAGCGACATCCGCGTCATGTTGTCGAGCGCCGCGTGGCCGATCGTCTTGCCCGTCTGCGTCGAACCCGTGAATGCGATCTTGTCGATGCGCGGATCGCGCGACAATGCCGCGCCGGCCGTGCGGCCGTCGCCCGTGACGAGATTGACGACGCCGTCCGGGAACCCGGCCGCCTGGATCAGTTCGCCCAGTCGCAGCGCGCTCAGCGGCGTGTCTTCGGCGGGCTTCAGCACGACCGTGCAACCGGTCGCGAGTGCCGGCGCAATCTTCCACGCCGCCATCAGCAGCGGGAAATTCCACGGGATGATCGCGCCGACCACGCCGACGGGCTCCTTGCGCGTATAGGTAAAGATCTCGCTGTCCGGCAGGTACGGCATGCCGGCGTCGATCACGCTGCCTTCGATCTTCGTCGCCCAGCCGGCCATGTAGCGGAAGCACTGCGCGGCCATCGCGACATCGAGCCCCTGCGCGACCGTGACCGGCTTGCCGTTGTCGAGCGACTCGATCTCGGCGAGCTCGCGCGCGTTCGCTTCGATCAGGTCGGCGAGCACGAGCAGCAGGCGCTCGCGGTCGGTGGTCTTCGCGGTGCGCCACGGGCCCGCATCGAATGCGCGCCGCGCGGCGGCCACCGCCTGCTGCACGTCGCGCTCGTCCGCTGCGGGCACGCGCGCGATCACGGTGCCATCGGCCGGGTTCACGACATCGAGCTGGCGGCCCGACGCGGCATCGCTCCACTCCGCGCCGATCAGCATCTTCTTCGGCTTCGCGAGAAATGCGCGCGTCGCGTCGAGCAACGCAAAGGTTTCGTTCGTCTCCATGTCCACGTTTCCTTGATTCGTCGAATGAGCTGGTCAGTAACGGTCCGTGACGCCGTCGATCCCGCGCGCCTGCAACGCACGGACCAGTCCGGCGCGCACGGTCGCGACGTCGGCGAAGGCGGGGCGGCGATGCGCGGCGACTTCGGCGGCCGTATAGGGCCGGAAGTCGCGCGGCAGCGCATCGCGGTTCATCGTCACGAGCACCCAGTTGAGCACGTCGGCCAGATCCTGGTCCGACAGCGCCGAATTCGACGCGCCGGGCACGCGCATCACGTACTCGCGCCCGGCCGGCAGATGCGTGAAATAGCCGAGCGAATTCGCGAGTGGCGGCACCTTGCCGGGAATGCCGCCGCCCGTCGCCGTATGGCAGCCCATGCAGTTGAGCACCCAGTGCTGTCGCGCGAGCGTCGCGTCGGCCGCGCCGTCGGCATGCGCGGGCGGTGCGACCGCCGACGCGACGGCACCCGCCAGCAGCAGCCACGACGACAGGCGACGCGATACCCCGCCGAGCCGCGCCGACGCGCCCCGCGTGCCCGGGGCACCGGCGTGCGCGCGGGACGCGTCGGCGCCGTTCACAGGCCGAGCCCCTTGATCACCACCGCGCGTTGCGCATGCACGGCCGTGCCGTCCATCTGCTTCGCCCGCGCCGCGCGGATATCGGCCGCCGTGAACGGCTTCGCGTCGCCGTGCTGCGCGTTGAGGTCGAACACGACGTAGTTGAGCAGGTGCGCGATGTCGTCGTCGCTCGCGCTTGCGAACGACGGCATCTTGAAGTTGTAGCGCTTGTCGTGCACCGTGATCTCGCCGAACATCCCGTGCAGCAGCGTCGCGATCAGTTGCGCACGCCCCGGCTCGGCCGCCGCGTACTTGCCCGGATACTCGGTCAGCGGCGGCGCGAGGCCGTCCTGCCCTTTCCCGCCGGCCTGGTGGCACACCGCGCACTGGGCATCGAACAGGCTTTTCCCGGCCGGGTCATGCACGGTTTCCTGCGCGCCGGCCGCACCCGGCAGCGCGAAGGCCGCCATCGCGGTCATGCATGTCAAGACGATCTTTCCTGCCTGCATCACGTTCATTGTTTTGCCGCTCCCAGCAGGACCGAAACCGAACAGTGGTAATTCGAATTGCCGTTCGCCATGCACCAGTTGATGTCGTTGTTCAGCGACAGCTTGTACAGCGGCTTCTCGCGCTCGTTGCGGTTGCAGAAGCACTTGCCACACGACGTCTTGCCGCAGCAGTCGTTGTACGACACGATGTAGTCCGAACCGTCGTGCGGGTTGCGACAGGTGCCGATCCACGTGATCGGCGAAGGCGTCGTGCCGGGCGGGCAGCTGCTCGACGTGCCGCCGCAGCAGCTGCAGAGCCAGCCGTCGATCGCGCAGTATTTCCAGTAGTCGCAGCTCGTCGGGTCGTCGCTCGCCCCCGCGGCGGCGGCGCCTGACGCGCCCGATGCCGCATCGGCCGCGTACGCGGTGCGGTCGACCGGCAGCAACGGCAGCAGCGCCGATCCCACCAGCACCTTGCCGAGCTTCGCCATCGCGCTGCGCCGCGAACTGTGCTGCGCGACGCCGCGCGCCGACCGCTCGAACCATGAATCAAACAGGCCCATGTCGTTGTTCTCCCATGACGTTGTAAGTGGGTCGGCCGGTCATGCGTGCTGCGCATGCGCGTCGTGGCTGTGATCGCCGTGCACGAACGCCTGCAGCGACGCGACGCCGCGCTCTTTCGCCTCGAACAGGCTCTCGAGATGCTCGCGTGTGTTGACGAGCCCCTTCGCGCGCACCGTGCCGGTTTCGTCGAGCAGCACCGCGTACGGCAGCTTGCCGATCTGGTAGGCGAGTCCGAGCTCCTGCGACAGCACGTACGGGAAGCGTCCGAGGTCGTGCTTGCGCGCGAAGCGCGCGTGTTCGTCGACGTCGCCGTCGCTCGCGAGCACGATGTTCACCGGCGTCGCTTCGCTCGCCTGCAGCGACGGCAGCAGCGGCAGCAGCCTCTTGCAGACCGGGCACGTCGGCGACAGGAAGAACAGCAGCGTCGCCTTGCCGGCCGCATCGAAGCCGCCGACCTTCACCTGCGCGCCGCGAATGTCGGTCAGTTCGAATGTCGGCGCGATCGCGCCGACCGCCGGCCCCTTGTCGATCATCAGCGCGCCGGCCGGCATGATGCGTTCGTACAGGATGCCGATCTGGCGCACCAGCGCGAGGCAGATCGCGCCGAGCGCGAGGACGGCCACCCACAGCAGGGCGGTGGAAACGGTGAGAGCGGTTTGCATCATGAATTCCTCAAGTGGACAAGGCGCGGGACGTTGGCGAGCAGCACGTCGACGGTGAGCAGCGCGCAGACGATCAGCAGCGCGGAGAAGAACAGCGTCAGGTAGTCGAACCACACGACGGCGCGCGTGCCCGGTTCGACGAACGCGGTCGCGGCCAGCGCGGCGAGCAGCAGCACGCGGCCGACATGCAGCCAGCCGATGCCGCGCGGCGCGTCCGCGCGCGCGGCGGTGAAGCCGGAACAGCCGCAGTCGATGTCGGTATGGCCGCGCAGCAGGTTGATCGCGAGCCCGGCCGCGAAGGCCAGCAGCAGCGCGATCAGGCCGAGCGCACCGGCCATGCGCGTATCGGGAAACAGCAGCGCCGCAGCGCCGATCGCTTCCGCGAGCGGAATCGCGAACGCGACGGGCGCGGTCAGCGTATCGGGCAACAGCCGGTAGCCGGCGAGCGCCCGACGGAACGCGGCGGGCCGGCGCATCTTCGCGAAGGCGCCGAGCAGCACGACGACGGCCGCGCCGGCTTGCGCGCTGGTGGCGAGTACGGGATCGAGGGTCATCGCGGCCTCACGGGTTGACGAGCAGCGACGACGTATTGCCGATCTGCTTCTCGACGTGCTGCAGCTTGCCGGTGCGCGCATCCATCACGACGAGGTCGGACGTCGCCGTCAGTCCGTAGAACAGCGGCTTGTCGTCCTCGCTGACCTGGATCGACACGAGCGGGTCGACCTTCTGCTGCGCGAGATCCCAGCGCGCGACACGCTGCTTCGACTTCAGGTCGTACACCCACACCTGCGTGCCGGGATCCTTGTGCGAGCCGTCGACGCCCTTGTGCATCAGCACGTAGTAGCGGTTCTGCCTCGCCTGCACGGCCGTCTGCTGCATGCCGCCGGGGCGCCAGCCTTCGGTACGCTCGGCGTCCGTCAGCAACGGCCACGGCTTGCCGAACGCCGGCTGGTCGCCGCCGAAATCCGCGCTGCGCACGTTGCCGCCGTATGTCGTGAACAGATAGCCGCCGTTGTACCGCGACGCGTTCACGAAGGCCGGATCCTTGTCGACGTCGATGAACGCGTCCGACATCGTGCGCTTCGTTTCCTTGCCGTTCGCGTCGAGCGTGACGCTCAGCGCCTTGCCGCTCTCGCACAGCGCGGTGAAGCGGTCGTTGCCCGACGGATACGCGAGCACGCAGGCGGCCGTGTCGATCTCCGACAGCACTTGTTTCGTGACGGCGTCGATCACCGTCACCGACGCGGCCGGCGTGATGTTCGCGACGTACAGCCGCTTGCCGTCGGCGCTGAACGCGGTGTTGTACGGCGACGGCACATGCTGCGCATGCTTGGCCGGAATCACGATCTCGCCCGCGTGATCGAGCGTCGTGTTGTCGGTCATCTCGACGACGTCGGTGCGCGCGCCGTGCGAGCCGCGCGAGAAGTAGGTCGTCGCGACGAAGCTCGTCTTGTGGTCTGGCGAGATCGCGAGGCCGGGGCCGAAGCCGCCGTCGATCTGGCCGAGCAGCCTCTTCACGTCGGCGTCGTACACGTAGATGCGCCCGTCGGTCATCGACGGCATCGAGATGTCGACGATATAGACCTCGTGCGGATGCCACGGCGGCATCTTCTGCACGACCAGCTCCTCGGGCTTTTCCGTCGCGTTCGCGCCGCCGGCCCACGCCGCCGCGAACGCCAGCGTCGCCGCGAGCGCCGCGCTTCGTCGCCTTGTCCTCATGTCGCCTCCAGTTGGGGATTCACGTAATGTGGGGCGACTGTAGTTCGACAATAAATCCGGTCAGCACCCGGACCGGCAACGCGTGCGTGCCGATTCGGGATATTGGAAATGCGCGTGAAAGCCTCGGCGGCGGGACGCCTTCCGACCCTCTGAAGAATGCGCGCGGAATCGCGCTCCCCCTTATTGCGCCGACCGCTCGGCCGGTTTAATCTTTCGCGGTCCTGCTCGACACCCCCGGAGGCGCTGTGTTCGTGTTTCACGAGATGTTCGACGACGCGGACCGGCATGCCGAGGCGCTGCGCGGCTGGAACCAGCGCTACGACCAGATCGGCCCGGGTTCGTACCGCAGCGCGGTCAAGCACGCGATGCTCGACGGCCTGCAGCTGTTCCAGGAAGCCGCGAACGTGCGCATCATCCAGCGCGGCCGGCTGCCGCCCGGCGATACGGTGTTCGGCATGCCGCTCACCGGCGCGGGTGCGTTCGCGTTTGGCGGCGCACGGATCGAACGCGGCACGATGGTGGTGGCACGCGGCGGCGTCCCGTTCGAACTGCATTCGCCCGACGACATGTCGCTGATCGGCGTCGTTGCCGATGCCGACCTGCTGCAGCAGGTCGAGGATGCCGCCGATGTGCGCCTCGACGAAGCGACGCTGCGGCGCGGCGTCGTCGACATGCCGACGGCCGTGCTGATGCGCGCGAGCGTGCAGATCGCGACGCAGCTCGAACGCGTGCTGTCCTCCCCCGAGACATACGCCGACGCACGCGTGCAGCGCGAGCTGCGCGGCGAAGTCGGCAACGTGCTCGTCGATCTGCTCACGTACCGGATGCCCGAGCCGTCGAACCGGCTCACGCATGCATGCCGCGCCGACATCGTGCGCCGCGTGCACGACTACGTGATCGGGCACCCCGAAGCGCCGGTCGACGTGCTGAGCCTGTGCGCGCAGTTGCGCGTGAGCCGGCGCACGATGCAGAACAGCTTCCAGTCGGTCGTCCAGACGAGCCCGTTGCACTATGTGCGCTCGCTGCGCCTGTCGCAGGTGCGACGGATGCTGCTCGACACGCGGCAGGCCGAGGTGCCGATCAGCGATGCCGCCGCGCGCTGGGGCTTCATCCATCTCGGTCATTTCGCGAACGCGTACAAGGCGCAATTCGGCGAACTGCCGTCGACCACCGCGCGCCGTTCCATGCGCGGCACAAAAACGCGCTGACGCGCGCAAAACCCGCGATAATCTCCCGCTGACCGTTCGGCGCGAGCGAACCGGCGCGACGCAGGCCCGCCCGATCGCCTCCCCGTGCGACGCGAGACGACCACCGGATTCGATCCCCTGCCCCGATGCCCGAGGATTTTCACTTCCTGTTGCTGCCCGGTTTCTCCGCGCTCGGCTTCATGTCGGCGGTCGAACCGCTGCGCGTCGCGAACCGCTTTCGCACCGAACTCTATCGCTGGCACGTGATCAGCGCCGATGGCGCGCCCGTCGCCGCGAGCAACGGCATTCCGGTCGCGGCCGAAGCCGCGTGCGCGGACGTCGAGCAGGTCGACACGGTGTTCGTCGTCGCGGGCTTCGATCCGCTCGTGTGCTACACGCGCGCGCTCGGCGACTGGCTGCGCCGCCAGCACCGCCACGGTGCGACGCTCGGCGGCATCGATACGGGCAGCTTCGTGCTCGCGGAAGCCGGGCTGTTCGACGCGTCGCAACCGCTCACGCTGCACTGGGAAGCGCTCGCCGCATTCCGCGAGCGCTATCCGGGCCTGAATGCGACGCAGGAACTGTTCGAGATCGACGACCGGCGCATCACGTGCGCGGGCGGCACCGCGTCGATCGACATGATGCTCGACCTGATCGGCCGCCGGCATGGCGCCGACCTCGCGGCGGCGATCTCCGAGCAGTTCGTCGTCAGCCGCATCCGGCAGCGCTCGGACAGCCAGCGGCTCGAGATCGCCGCACGCTACGGCGTGCACAACCGCAAGCTGATCCAGGTCATCGGCACGATGCAGCAGCACATGGAGAACCCGCTCGGCTCCGACGCGCTCGCGCAGGATGTGTCGATCACGCGGCGCCAGCTCGAACGGCTGTTCAGCGCGACCTTGAACGACACGCCGACGCACTTCTATCTGAACCTGCGCCTCGATCGCGCGCGCGAACTGCTGCAGCAGACCGACATGAGCATCACGTCGGTGTGCGTCGCCTGCGGGTTCGAATCGCCGTCGCATTTCTCGCGCACGTATCGCGCGCGGTTCGGCGTCAGCCCGCGCAGCGATCGCCGCGCGACGCGCTGATCGTCGCGGCTTTTAATCACAATCCGGCGCGGTATTACGCGTTCCGGCAGCGTTTCCCGCCGTTCGCTGAACAATGCCGGCGATTGATCGGTCAACCGAGGCGATCATCGAAAATAATTTGGAATGTCGCTGAAAATATTCTGTAACATACCTCGCAATTAGATAGGCAGCCTAACGAGGCGCGCGACGTGCTCGACGCATCTCGTCCCGCACGGGCCGCCACCGATATCAATATCGATCCGAGGGGTAAGACATGACGATGCTCGATTCGCCGTCGCCGCACCTGCCTGCCGTTCGCTTCTCCATCGCCTCTTCCGCCTGTTTCTTTTCGACCTGACATTTAGGTTTCCTTAGTCAGTCGACACTCCCAACACCGCTTCGCCGCACCGGTTCCATCGAACCGGCGCGCGGGCCGTGTCGTGCCTGCGCGCCACGAGCGCGCGGGCGTGTCCAACCGTTGAGATGAGGATCACGTATGCAGACATCACGCAACGCATTGCCGCTCGCCCTGGGTCTCGCGCTCGGCTTCGGCATCGTCGGCGGCACCCTGGCCGATACGAAGGTGTCGAACCCGCAGGCCGCAAGCCTGCGCGAAAGCCTGACGCGCGGCGTCGCGCCGCCGGCCGCGAAATCCGATACGGCCGGCGGGCAGTTCCGCGCGGACGGCGTCGCCGTCACGCTGTACAACCCGGCCTATCGCGCCAGGAAGGCCGCCGCGACGCCCGCCGCGACCGCACGCGACTTCGTCGCATCGCAGGCGGCGCAACTCGGGCTCGACGCGACCGCGCTCGCGAGCCTCGTCGTCACGTCCGAGCGCAACGACGCCGACTTCACCGTCGTACGCCTGCAGCAGCAGGCCGCCGGACTGCCCGTGTACGGCAGCGACATCGCGGTGACGGTCGCGAAGGACGGCCGCATCCTGTACGTCGCGAGCAACACGATCAACGGCGTGGTCGCGACGACGCGCAAGTCGCAGGCCGTCGACCAGCAGCAGGCGCTCGACCGCGCCCGTGCGTATCTCGGCGTGAGCGGCTTCACGCATCTCGACGCGCGGCTCGTCGCGTTCGTCGACCAGGCCGGCACGCACACCGCGTGGAAGGTGCGCGGCCGCCCGCAGGACGGGCCGAAGGGCGACTGGGAATTGCTGATCGATTCGGGCAGCGGCGAAGTGCTGCGCGCCGAGGACAAGGCGTTCTACGCAACCGACGGCACCGGCTTCGTGTTCCGGCCCGATCCGCTGTCGCCGACGAAGAGCAGTTACGGCAGCACGGGCTACAAGGACAACAACGACGCCGATTCGACGCAGCTCACGGCCGCGCGCGTGCGCGTGACGCTGAAGGATCTCGCGCAGTCGGGTTCGCGCTACACGCTGACGGGCCCGTACGCGGCGTGCATCGATTTCGATGCGCCGCTCGACAAGGCATGCCCGTCGCAATCGACGCCCACGTTCGAGTTCACGCGCGGCAACCTGTACTTCGAGGCCGTGAACGCGTACTACCACATCGACACGTTCCTGCGTTACGTGAACCAGACGCTCGGCATCAAGGCGCTCCCGTACCAGTACACCGGCGGCGTGCAGTACGACCCGCACGGCGAATCGGGCGACGACAACTCGTCGTACTCGTCGAGCAGCGGCCGGCTGACCTTCGGTCAGGGCGGCGTCGACGACGCGGAAGATGCGGACGTCGTGATCCACGAACTCGGCCACGGCATCCACGACTGGGTGACGAACGGCGGCCTGTCGCAACAGGAAGGCTTGTCGGAAGGCACCGGCGACTATCTCGCCGCCGCGTACAGCCGCGACTTCAACCAGTGGAGCCCGTCGGACGCGCAGTACCACTGGGTCTACAACTGGGACGGCCACAACGAATACTGGGGCGGCCGCGTGACCAACTGGAACGTCGGGCGCACCTATGCGCAGGCACGCGGCGCGGAGATCCATACGGCCGGCCAGTACTGGGCGTCGTGCAACCTCGTCGCGCGCGACGCGATCGGCGCGCAGGCGATGGACAAGGCGTTCCTGAAGGGGCTGTCGATGACCAACAGCTCGACCAACCAGAAGGCCGCCGCGCAGGCCGTGCTGACGGCCGCATCCGCGCTCGGCTACAGCAACGCGCAGCTCACCGCGATCGGCAACGCGTACAACAAGAGCTGCACGTACGGCGTGACCGTCCCGCAGAAGTCGTAATTCCGCAGCAGGCGGGAGTGCGGCGCACGACCTGCGGCGCGCTCCCTTCATCGACATCGACATCCTCACGAGATCGAACATGCCTACTCTGAAACCGACCCGCCTGAGCGCCGCGCTGGGCGGCATGCTGCTGACCGCCGCCGCGCACGCGACCCCCGTCTGGATCACGCTCGGCGACACCGCGTTGCGCCAGCTTCAGCGCATCGATGCAAGCGTCACCGTGCAATACAGCACGACCGTCGATGCCGGCAAGACGGCCGACGGCGCCGCGCGCCGCGAAACCGTTCACGTCGTCGAGATCGACGATTCACGGCTCGGCGACCTCGCCCATGCCGTCCACCATACGCGCGGCCACGGGCCCGGCTACGTCGTGCACGATTCGTTCGACGACGCGCGGCAGGCACTGCAGCCGCTGCCCTTGACGCTCGCGAAACAGGCGGCGGCGCCTGTATACAAGGTGTCGAACGCGCCGCAGATCGGTACCTGGATCCAGCAATTGCAGGCCAGCAACATCGTCGGCACGATCACGTCGCTGTCCGGCTTCACGAACCGCTACTACACGACGTCGCACGGCGTCGCCGCGTCGGACTGGCTCGCGCTGCAGTGGAAACAACTGGCCGGCTCACGCGCCGACATCACCGTCGAGCAGTTCGCGCACACCGGCTTTCCGCAGAAATCCGTGATCCTGACGATTCGCGGCAGCGATCCCGCCGCCGGCACGATCGTGCTCGGCGGCCACCTCGATTCGACGGTCGGCCGCACGACGGAGAACACGCGCTCGCCCGGCGCGGACGACGATGCATCGGGCATCGCGAGTCTCACCGAAGCGCTGCGCGTGCTGATCGCGAACGACTACCGGCCGAAACGGACGATCAAGTTCGTCGGGTATGCGGCCGAGGAAGCCGGCCTGCTCGGCTCGAAGGCGATCGCGAAGCAGTTCCGCACGCAGAACGCGAACGTGGTCGGCGTGCTGCAGCTCGACATGACGAACTACAAGGGCGATCCGAAGGATATCTACCTGATCACCGACTACACGAGCGCGGCGCAGAACACCTACCTGACGAACCTGGCGAAGACCTACCTGCCGGAACTCGCGATCGGCACGTCGCAGTGCGGGTACGCGTGCTCGGATCACGCGTCGTGGAATGCGCAGGGTTATCCGGCATCGTTCCCGTTCGAGGCCGACCAGAACGACAGCCCGTATATCCACACGGTGAACGACACGCTGGAGAACTCGGACCGGCAGGCGAACCACGCGCTGAAGTTCGGCAAGCTGGCGCTGGCCTATGCGGTCGATCTCGGCGGGAACGCCGCAACGACGGCCAAGCCCTGACCGATCCGCGGCGCGCGGCCGTTCACCGTCACGCCGGAACGGGTGGCGCCGCGCGCCCCCGTTCCGATGCCGCGGGCCCTTCCGGATAGAATCGCCGTTCGACCACTACCGCACCCCGGTGCTCCGCCATGACCGATTTTTCCCGCTCCGTCGACGATCTGTCGCCCGCGCGCGTCACGACCGCGTTCGACCTGCCCGGCCACACGACCGTTCGTTCGCTCGGCGTCGTGCAGGGCATCGTCGTACGCTCGCGCTCGATCGTCGGCTCGTTCGGTGCGTCGCTGCAGACGATCTTCGGCGGCAACATCACGCTCTATACGTCGCTGTGCGAGAAAGCGCGCCAGCAGGCCTTCGACAAGATGCTGACCGACGCGCGCAAGCTCGGCGCGAACGCGATCGTCGCGATGCGCTACGACTCGACCGAAATCGGCTCGGGTGTCACGGAAGTCATCTGCTACGGCACGGCCGTGCGCGTGACGCAGGACGCGTGACGCCCGTCACGCGTCGCGCTCGAGCGATTTCATGTTCGTGAGCTGCGGGAACAGCCGCATCCACGTGAGCGCAACCGCGATCGTCGCCGCGCCGCCGACGACGATCGCCGTCGGCGCGCCCCACCACGCGGCCGTCACGCCCGATTCGAATTCGCCGAGCTGGTTCGACGTGCCGATGAACAGCGCGTTGACCGCGCTGACGCGACCGAGCATGTCGTCGGGCGTGCGCAACTGCACGAGCGACAGGCGCACGACGACGCTGATCACGTCCGACGCGCCGAGCGCGGCCAGCGCGACGAGCGACAGCGCGAAGTGCCTCGACAACCCGAACACGATCGTCGCGATGCCGAACGCGATCACGCCGCCGAACATCGCGCGGCCCGGCCGCCCTTTCAGCGGAAAGCGCGTGAGCCACAGCGTGCCCGCGAGCGCACCGACCGCCGGCGCCGCGCGCAGCGCGCCGAGCCCCCACGGGCCAACCTGCAGGATGTCGCGCGCGTAGATCGGCAGCAGCGCGGTCGCGCCGCCGAACAGCACCGCGAACAGGTCGAGCGACAGCGCGCCGAGGATCGCCGGCTCGCGCCGGATGAACGCGATCCCCGAGAACACCGAGCGCAGCGTGACCGGCTCGCGGGCAGGCGGCGCGCCGCGCAACGGAATCGTGCTGCTCAGCATGGCCGCGATCGCGAACGCGGCGACGCTCGTCCCGAACGCGACGGGCGCACCGACGCCATAGAGCAGCCCCCCGAACGCGGGCCCGAGGATCTGCGCGGCCTGGTTCGCGGACGTCGACAGCGCGGTCGCGCGCGGCAGGTCGGTGCGCGGCACGACGGCCGGCAGCAGCGACGACACCGACGGCGACTCGAACGCGCGCGCCGTGCCGACGATCGCCGCGAGCGCATACACGGCCGGCGCGGCCAGCCACCCTTGCACGGCGCCGAGCAGGAACACGCCGGCGGCCAGCGCCTCGACATCCTGGCAGATCGTCGCGATGCGCCGGCGGTCGTAGCGATCGGCCACCTGCCCGACGACGAGCGTCAGCGCGAACATCGGCACGAACTGCGCGAGCCCGACGAGGCCGAGCGCGAACGCGCTGTGCGTGAGCGCGTAGACATACCAGCCGATCGCAACCGACAGGATCTGGAAAGCCAGGGAAGACATCACGCGCGTGCCCCAGAAACGCTGGAACGGTGCGTGGCGGAACAGGTTGGCGGGTAACGGAGACGGCGAACTGGAGTCGGGTAACGGGGCGGTCATCGGCGAGACGTCATCGAAGGAAGGCCGGCGATCGCCGATACGCGATGCGGCCAAACCGCGATGATAGCTTCAACCGCCGAAACCCTGCCGCACGCCCGGCCGAGGCAGGCGCGGCCGGCATGCGCCGCGCGACGCCGCATCGAATCGCACCATGAAAAAAAAAGCGCGAACCTCGGTTCGCGCCAAAGAGAGATCTCGCTGAAGACGTCGCTGCCCTGCCCCGCTCAGAACGAATGCCGCATCCCGATCCGCACGTCGGCCTGCGTCTGCGTCGTCGACGGCGTGAAGCTGTAGCCGACCACCGCATCGACGCCCTGCGACGCGCGCAGGTAGTCGCCGGAGATATACACGTCGGTGCGCTTCGACAGCAGGTAATGCAGGCCCGCCGTGCCCTGGTTCCAGTGATGGCCTTCGAAGCGCGTGTGCTGGTAGCCCGCGATCAGGCTGAGCGCCGGCGTGAACTGGTACAGGCCGCCGCCTTCATACACCTGCATGTGCGACGACTGGCCGAAGCCCTTGATCGTCGTGTACGAGAAGTTGGCGTCGAGCGTCAGCTTGCCGATCGTGTAGCTCGAGCCGATGCCGAACGTGCCCTGGCTGTCGACGTCCATCGGCGTGTTGGCGAACAGGTCGGTGCGCGCACCGGTCGCCGGGTCGACGGTGACGGTCTGCTGGCCGAGGAACGTGTGCGTGCCGATCATCGCGTACGGGTCGAACGCGTAGATACCGTTCGGGTTGTTCAGGCGCGTGTACGCGGCGCCGATCGAGAAGTCGCCCTTCGTGAAGCTCGCGCCCGCGCTCCATGCGCTGTTGCGATGGAAGTTGCCCGCGACGTTGCCGAACGAGTACATCGCGCCGACCTTGAAGCCGTTGAGGTCGTTCGACAGGAACTTCACCGAGTTCGGCAGGCGGTCGCCGTTGAAGCGGTCGAAGTCGCCCTGGTGGATCGCATAGCCGCTGCCCCACGCCGAGATGTTGTAGATCGACACGAGTTCGTTCGTGATGTCGAGCTGGTTGCCGAACGACAGCGTGCCCCAGTCGTTCTGCAGGCCGACATACGCCTGCCGGCCGAATTCGGCGCCGCCGAAGCCGAGTTGACCGTTGCCGAGGCGGAAGCCGCTCTCGAGCGTGAACACGGCTTTCAGGCCGCCGCCCAGGTCTTCGGTGCCCTTCAGCCCGAAGCGGTTCCCGTACGCGACGCCGTCGTCGAACTTGACGACGTGCGAGCCGCCCGTGTTGTTCACGTACGTGATGCCCGCGTCGAGAATCCCGTACAGCGTCACGCTGCTCTGCGCGTGCCCGATGGCGGGAATGCAGGCCGCGCATGCAAGCGCGGCGGCTACGGCAACTTTCGTGTGCTTCATTGTCGACCACCCTCCCTGAACCGTTCGATGGATAGAATCTCGTCCCGGCGCGTGCCGCGATGCGCCGGCGGATTCGAATTCAGACCGCCAGCTGGCTTCGGCATTTCGTTTTCCGCAATAACGCAGCCATTGGCGAAAAATACAAACCCATATTTATCGCCACCCGTCTGAAGGCGACACTAAATGGTCACGATGCGACCGGTCGGGAAAACACGTAGACGGGCGGCACGGCGAAAACGGCCGCCCGGCGGGAGGGAATCAGCGGCCGTCGAGGGCCGCGCGCACCGCCGGCAGGCCCGGTGCGCCGGCCGCCGTCGTCACGCCGTCCAGCCAGCCGGCGACCAGCGCCGGG
>NZ_JAAGPK010000135.1:0-22292 GCF_017104685.1 Burkholderia sp. Tr-20355
TCACCGAATTGCTCGCGACGCCGGCCGGCACGGCCGCGCCGACCGAGGAGCAACTGAAGCGCGCGCTGCGGCAACTGCGCGCCGAGGCGTTCGGCGCGGTCGCGGAGCGCGACCTGCGCGGGCTGGCCGACGTCGCCGAGGTGACGGGCGCGATGACCGATCTCGCCGAAGTGGCCGTGCAGCGCTCGCTCGCGCTGCTGTCGGCCGAACTCGAGGTGCTGTACGGCGAGCCGCGCGGCGCCGACGGCCAGCGCGTCGTGCTCGGCGTGGTCGGGATGGGCAAGCTGGGCGGCCGCGAGCTGAACGTGTCGTCGGACATCGACCTGATCTTCGTCTACGAGGACGACGGCGAGACGACGGGCGGCACGCGTTCGCCGCTGTCCACGCAGGAATACTTCACGCGGCTCGGCCGGCGCCTGATCGGCGTGCTGTCCGAGGTCACGGCCGACGGCTACGTGTTTCGCGTCGACATGCGGCTGCGCCCGAACGGCGATTCGGGGCCGCTCGTGTGCAGCCTCGGGATGCTCGAGGAATATTTCTACGTGCAGGGGCGCGAGTGGGAGCGCTACGCATGGATCAAGGGGCGGCTCGTGTCGGAAGGCGCCAGCGACGCGGCGCAGCGGCTCGCCGCGCAGCTCGAGTCGCTCGTCAAGCCGTTCGTGTACCGCCGTTATCTGGATTTCGGCGTGATCGGCGCGATCCGTTCGCTGCACCAGCAGATCCGGCAGGAAGCCGCGCGCCGCGCGTCGATGCGACCCGACAAGGCCGACGACGTCAAGCTCGGGCGCGGCGGGATCCGCGAGATCGAGTTCAGCGCGCAGGTGTTCCAGCTGATCCGCGGCGGCCAGGATGCGGAATTCCGCGTGCGGCCGACGCTCGCGGTGCTGCGTCATGCGCAGGCGCGCGGGCTGATCGGCGAGGACGTGCGCGCCCGCCTGACCGATGCTTACAATTTCCTGCGCACGCTCGAGCACCGGCTGCAGTACCGCAACGACGCGCAGACGCATGCGATGCCGGTCGAGTCCGACGAACGCGCGGCGCTGGCCGCCTCGCTCGGCTTTGCCGACTACGCGGCGCTGATGACGGTGCTGGACGAGCACCGGAACTTCGTCGAGGCGCAGTTCGACCAGATCTTCGCGGACAAGGTGAAGGGCGGCGGCCCTTGCGCGGCGGGTGACGACACGGCCGCCGCATGGATCTGGAGCGGCGCGCTGGGCGACGATGGCGAGGACGACGCGCTGGTCGCGCGCCTCGACGGCCTCGGCTTCGCCGATCCGGCCGCCGTGCTCGCGCGGCTGCGTGCGATCTGGCAATCGACGCGCTACATGGGCCTGCCCGAAAAGAGCCGGCAGCGCTTCGACCGCGTCGCGCAGCGGGCGCTCGACGCCGCGCCGACGATCGATGCCGCGCGGCGCGACGACACGATCGTGCGCCTGTTCGACCTGCTCGAGACGGTCAGCCGGCGCGGCGTTTATCTTGCGCTGCTGACCGAATATCCGGCCGCGCTCGATCGCGTGCTGTCGGTGCTCGGCGCGACGCGCTGGGGCGGCGGCTACCTGATCCGCCACCCGCAATTGCTGGATGAACTGCTCGACGACGAGGTGATCGCGAGCCCGTTCGACTGGCCCGCGTTCAAGGACGCGCTGCGCGCGCGCCTCGCGGCGGCCGACGGCCCCGAGCAGCAGATGGACCTGCTGCGCCATGCGCAGCACGCCGAGGTGTTCCGGATCCTGCTGATCGACCTGGCCGGGCAACTGTCGGTCGAGCATGTGAGCGACCGGCTGTCCGAGCTGGCCGACGCGGTGCTCGACGTGACGATCGAAGTCGTCTGGTCGCAGCTCGCGAAACGCCATCGCGACGTGCCGAAGTTCGCGGTGATCGCGTACGGCAAGCTGGGCGGCAAGGAACTCGGCTACGCGTCCGATCTCGACCTGATCTTCCTGTACGACGACCCCGACGAGCGCTCGGCGGACGTCTACACGACCTTCACGCGGCGCCTGATCACGTGGCTCACGACCGCGACCGGTGCCGGCGCGCTGTTCGACATCGACCTGCGCCTGCGGCCGAACGGCGAGGCCGGGCTGCTCGTCACCGATCTCGATGCGTTCCGCCGCTACCAGTTGCGCGAGGGCGACGCCGCGAACACGGCATGGGTGTGGGAGCACCAGGCGCTGACGCGTGCCCGCTACAGCGCGGGCGATGCGCGGATCGGCGAGGACTTCGAGGCGATCCGCCAGCAGGTGCTGACCACGCCGCGCGACGGCGGCGTGCTCGCGAAGGAGATCGTCGACATGCGCGAGAAGGTGTTTGCCGGCCATCCGAACCAGACCGAGCTGTTCGACCTGAAGCACGATCGCGGCGGGATGGTCGACATCGAGTTCATCGTCCAGTACTGGGTGCTGCTGCACGCGTCGAGCGACGCCGAGCTGATCCGCAATACCGGCAACATCGCGCTGCTGCGCGAGGTCGCGCGCTTCGGGCTGATGGGCGAGGACGAGGCCGAGCGCGTCGGCGCCGCGTACCGCAAGTACCGGAAGCTGCAGCACAAGCTGCGGCTCGACGGGATGGAGAAGGCGCGCGTCGATCCGGCCGTGGTGGCGGACGAGCGGGCGGCCGTGACGGCGCTGTGGGCGCGCGTGTTCGGTGCGGTTGAAACGGGCGTTTGAACGAAGGCAGGGCGGGCGCGGTTTCGACGCGCGTACCGTCCGCCGCGTATCGCGAGCGCGCCGGGCTGGAGCGGCGCAGGCCGACGGCCGTGTCAGGCCGCCAGCATTTCCTTCGCGTGCTTGCGCGTCGTGGCCGTGATCTCGAGCCCGCCGAGCATCCGCGCGACTTCCTCGATCCGGCTGGCGCGGTCGAGCGCGACGACCGTCGACACGGTGCCGCCGCGATCGTCGGCGCCCTTCGCGACCTGGAAGTGATGGTCGCCGCGCGCGGCGACCTGCGGCAGGTGCGTCACGCACAGCACCTGGCGGTCGCGCCCGAGCTGGTGCAGCAGACGGCCGACCACTTCGGCGACGCCGCCGCCGATCCCCGTGTCGACTTCGTCGAAGATCAGCGTCGGCGTCGGGCTCGCCGCGCTGGCAATGACCGCGAGCGCGAGGCTGATGCGTGCGAGCTCGCCGCCCGACGCGACCTTCGCGAGCGGCCGCAGCGGCACGCCCGGGTGCCCGGCGACGCGGAATTCGACCTGTTCGAGCCCGTGCGGGCCGCCGTCGGCGAGCGGCACGAGCGCGACTTCGAAGCTGCCGCCCGCCATCGACAACTCCTGCATGCCGGCCGTGACGGCCGTGCCGAGCGCCTTCGCGGCCTGCGCGCGCGCCTTGGACAGGTGCCGCGCGTCGGCGAGATAGGCTTCGCGCGCCTTCGCCTGGGCGGCCTCGAGCGCGCCGAGATCGGCTGCCGCGTCGAGCGCGGCGAGCTGCGCGCGGCGCGCCGCATGTTCCTCGTGCAGCGTGTCGGGCGGCAGCCGGAACTTGCGGGCGGTCGAGTGCAGCGCATCGAGACGCGTCTCGACCTGCGCGAGCCGCTCGGGATCGAGATCGACGCGCTGCGCGTAGTGCGACAGCGAATAGACGGCTTCCTGCAGCTGGATCTCGGCCGGTTCGAGCGACGCGAGCGCGTCGCCGAGCGCGGTGTCGTAGTCGGCCAGGCTGCGCAGTTTCGACACGATCGCGCCGAGCTGCGCGAGCATCGCGTCGTCGGATTCGGACAGCGCGTTGAGCGCGCCGCGCACACCCTCGATCAGGTTCGCCGAATGCGACAGCCGCTTGTGCTCGTTGCTGACTTCGTCCCATTCGCCGGGCTGCGGCGCGAGCTTGTCGAGTTCGGCGAGCTGCCACGCGAGCTTTTCGCGTTCGAGCTGCAGTTCGCGCTCGTGCGCCTTCGCGGCGTCGATCGCCTGTGTCGCGTCCCGCCACACGCGCCATGCGCGCGCGACGTTCGCCGCATCGGCGACGAGCCCCGCGTGCGTGTCGAACAGCTCGCGCTGCGCGTCGGGCCGCATCAGCAGCTGGTGCGCATGCTGGCCGTGGATGTCGACGAGCATTTCGCCGAGTTCGCGCAGCTGCGCGAGCGTCGCGCTGGTGCCGTTGATGAACGCGCGCGACCGGCCGTTCGCGTCGATCACGCGGCGCAGCATCACGGTGTCCTCGGTGTCGAACGCGTGTTCGTCGAGCCAGCGCGCGACGCGGTCGTGCGGCGTGAATTCGGCCGTGATGTCGGCGCGGCCGCAGCCGGTGCGCACGACGCTCGCGTCGGCGCGTTCGCCGAGCGCGAGGGCAAGGGCGTCGATCAGGATCGATTTCCCGGCGCCGGTCTCGCCGGAAAAGACGGAAAAGCCGCTGTCGAATTCGAGATCGAGCGCGGCGACGATGACGAAGTCGCGGATCGAGAGGTGACGGAGCATGGTGTCGGGCGGAGCGGCGTCAGGACGCCTTGTCGTCTTCGTTCGAGGCGTGTTCGTTCCAGTGCAGCTTCTTGCGCAGCGTCGCGTAGTAGCTGTAGCCGATCGGGTGCAGGAACGGCACCGTGTGCTTCGAGCGGCGCACCTCGATCGTGTCGTTCAGCTCGAGCGACGTGAACGACTGCATGTCGAAGTTCACGTTGACGTCGCGCCCGCCGACGATCTGGATCGCGATTTTCGAGTCGTCGGGCAGCACGATCGGCCGGTTCGACAGCGCGTGCGGCGCGATCGGCACGAGCACGACGCCGGCCAGCTGCGGATGCAGAATCGGGCCGGCCGACGACAGCGCGTAGGCGGTCGAGCCGGTCGGCGTCGCGACGATCAGGCCGTCGGAACGCTGGTTGTACATGTACCGGCCGTCGACCGACGCGCGCAGCTCGACCATCCCGGAGAAGCCGCTGCGGTTCACGACGACGTCGTTGAACGCGATCGCGTGGTAGATCGGTTCGCCGTCGCGCATGATCCGCGCCTCGAGCAGCGCGCGCTCCTCGCGCTCGAACTTGCCGGACAGCAGCACCGGGACGAGCGCGTGCATGTCGGCGGCCGCGATGTCCGTGATGAAGCCGAGCCGCCCGTGGTTGATCCCGATCAGCGGTGTCCGGTACGGCGCCAGCTGGCGGCCGATGCCGAGCATCGTGCCGTCGCCGCCGAGCACGACCGCCACGTCCGCACGCGCCCCGATTTCGGCCGGGGTGAGCGCCGGGTAGCCGGTGATGCCGATCTCGCGCGCGGTGTCACCTTCGAACACGACCTCGAAGCCGAGCTTCGCGATGCTGGCGGCCAGCGTGGCGAGCGGTTCGGCGATGCCGGGCGTGTTGCTCCGGCCGACGAGCGCGACAGTATTGAACTGATTACCGGTTTTCATGCCGGCATTACACCATAGCTCGTTGACGAAAAGAACCGGCTGTGCGCCGACGGGGCCGGATCGGGCCGGCCCGCGCAACGGTGGCCGACGCCACTCGCCGCGGTCGCGCGGTTGCGCTAAAATTTTCCACCATGCTAGATCCTCGCGCACGAACCCTCCTGAAAACCCTGATCGAACGGTATATCGCCGACGGTCAGCCAGTCGGATCGCGCACGTTGTCCCGTTACTCCGGGCTCGAGCTGAGCCCGGCGACGATCCGCAACGTGATGTCCGACCTGGAGGAGCTCGGCCTCGTGTCGAGCCCGCACACGTCGGCCGGCCGCGTGCCGACGCCGCGCGGCTATCGGCTGTTCGTCGACACGATGCTGACGGTCGAGGCGCCGATCGACGCCGAGGCCGTCGCGCGGCAGGTGCAGCACACGCTGCAGGCCGGCGAGCCGCAGCAGCGGGTGGTCGCCGCCGCCGCGAGCGTGCTGTCGAACCTGTCGCAGTTCGCGGGTGTCGTGCTGACGCCGCGCCGCAGCCACGTGTTCAAGCAGATCGAGTTCATGCGCCTGTCCGACAAGCGCATCCTGCTGATCATCGTCACGCCCGAGGGCGACGTGCAGAACCGCATGCTCGCGACGCCGCGCGACTATTCGCCGTCGCAGCTGACCGAGGCGTCCAACTACATCAACGCGCATTTCGCCGGCCTGTCGTTCGACGAGGTGCGCCGCCGCCTGCGCGACGAGATCGACCAGCTGCGCGGCGACATGACCACGCTGATGCACGCGGCCGTGACGGCCAGTACCGAGGTGCCCGACACCGAGGACACCGTGCTGATTTCGGGCGAGCGCAACCTGCTCGAAGTGGCGGATCTGTCGTCCGACATGGCGCGGCTGCGCAAGCTGTTCGACGTGTTCGACCAAAAGACGGGCCTCCTGCAACTGCTCGACGTGTCGAGCCACGCCCAGGGCGTGCAGATCTTCATCGGCGGCGAATCGACGCTCGTGCCGATCGAGGAAATGAGCGTCGTCACCGCGCCTTACGAGGTGAACGGGAAGATCGTCGGCACGCTCGGCGTGATCGGCCCGACCCGGATGGCGTACAACCGCGTGATACCGATCGTCGACATCACCGCGCGCCTGCTGTCGCTCACGCTGAGCCAGCAATAGCCTGCAATCGGCACCTGATCCCGCCCCGTCATCATGTCGTCATGCCGCCCGCGCCGACAGTCGGCCGAACGGCAAGGGGCGGCCCGCTATAATTGAGAGCCGTCCGGTCCCGTGCCCCGAGCACGTTCTTGCCCATGCGTTTCGATCTTGAGCCGCCTTCGAGCATCGCTGCTGCCCATCGCATCGGGGTGCTGCTGATCAATCTCGGCACGCCCGACGCACCCACGCCGCGCGCCGTGCGGCGCTACCTGGCCGAATTCCTGTCGGATCCGCGCGTCGTCGAGATTCCGCAGGCCGTCTGGCAGGTGCTGCTGCGCACGCTGATCCTGCCGCTGCGCGGCCGCGCCTCCGCGAAGAAGTACGCGGCCGTCTGGATGCCCGAAGGCTCGCCGCTGCGCGTGTACACGGAGCGCCAGACCGACAGCGTGCGGCACCTGCTCGCGTCGAACGGTTATCACGTGATGGTCGACTACGCGATGCGCTACGGCAGCCCGAACATTTCGCACGCGCTTGCGCAGTTCAAGCGCGCGGGCGTCGAGCGCGTGCTGCTGATGCCGATGTATCCGCAATATTCGGCGTCGACCACGGCCACCGCGTTCGATGCCGCCTTCGACGCGCTCGCGCGCATGCGCAACCAGCCGGAAGTCCGCACGGTGCGGCACTACGCCGACCATCCGGCCTATATCCACGCGCTGGCCGAGCAGGTGCGCCAGTACTGGGCACAGCACGGCCGACCCGACTTCGCGGCCGGCGACAAGCTCGTGCTGAGTTTCCACGGCGTGCCGAAGCGCACGCTCGACCTCGGCGACCCGTATCACGACCAGTGCCAGCAGACGGGCGCGTTGCTGATGGCCGCGCTCGGGCTGTCGACGACCGAGTGCCGCGTCACGTTCCAGTCGCGCTTCGGCAAGGCCGAATGGCTGCAGCCGTACACGGCGCCGACGCTGCGCGAGTTCGGCGAGGCCGGCGTGCGGCGGGCCGACGTGTTCTGTCCCGGTTTCACGGCCGATTGCCTGGAGACGATCGAGGAGATCGGCATGGAAGTGCGCGACGAGTTTCTCGCCGGCGGCGGCAAGACGTTCCACCGCATTCCGTGCCTGAACGGCGCGCACGCGTGGATCGGCGCGCTCGGCGAGATCGTCGCCGAGAATCTGCAGGGCTGGCCGGTCAAGGCCGCGCAGCCCGAGACGGTGAACTGAGATGAAACGACTCTCACGCCCGCCTGGTTCGCCGCCGCCCGACGGGGCGGCGAGCCTCCCTGGGGCGGCCCGGCGGAGGCCGACATGAATTACAGGATTTCCACGGATCCGGGCGCGAAGCTGCGCATCGACAAATGGCTATGGGCGGCCCGCTTCTTCAAGACGCGCTCGCTTGCGACCGATGCGGTCGACAAGGGGCACGTGAAGATCGGCGGCGCGGCGGTCAAGCCGGCGAAGGACGTGCGGGTCGGCGACGAGGTCGAGATTGCGATCGACGGCATCGTCTGGCACATTGCCGTGCTGGGCGTGTGCGACGTGCGCGGGCCGGCGAGCGTCGCGCAGACGCTTTACCAGGAAACGGAAGCGGGGCGGGCCGCGCGGCTCGCCGAACTGGAGCGGCGCCGCACGTATCGCGAGCCGGCGGCCGAACTGCACGGCCGGCCGACGAAGCGCGACCGGCGCATCATCGACAGATTTTCTGGTGGGAGCTGAACATCTGGTCGAAGGTCGCCCGCGCGCTGCCGTATTCGGTCGTGCGGTCGGTGACGGCTCCCGACAGGCAGATGGTGGTGGTGCCGGCAATGAGTACCAGCGCGACCACCGATATCGCAAAGGTCAGTTTCACGGTACTCCCCTCGAACACAAGGGTGAAAACGGCGCCAGGTGGTGTAAGGCGTCGGTCAGCTAGGGTAAACACGCTTTTCCGACGCTTGAGTGGAGTGTAGTGCAGCCGGCCTGTGCGGAGCTAGTCCTTGCCCGGTAAGCGTTGTTACAGGTCGTTTCGCCCGATCTGGCGGACTATGCGGCGCATGCACCGGCGAAACGCGCGGTTGTTTCGCGGCATTGGAGAATGCCGGCGAATAACCCTCTTGAAATCGCAGTTTCCGCCCTTATCTGCACCAGCAATGTGCGGTACCGCCGGTTATACGATCCGGCGATTGCCGATTTGGCTTCAACCTCTAATCGACTTTCAGCGACATGGAAAACACGCAAGAGAACCCGGCACCCCAATCGGCCGAAGACAACGGCAGCGAGAAGCAGGCGGCGCAAGGCGCCGCGCCCGCCGCCGAAGCCGCCGACGCGGCGCTCGCGGAGGCTCAAGCCAAGGTCGCCGAGCTGCAGGAAAGCTTCCTGCGGGCGAAGGCCGAGACCGAGAACGTCCGCCGCCGCGCGCAGGACGACGTGTCGAAGGCGCACAAGTTCGCGATCGAGAGCTTCGCGGAACACCTGCTGCCCGTGCTGGACAGCCTGGAAGCGGCCGTCAGCGACACCTCCGGCGACATCGCGAAGGTGCGGGAAGGCGTCGAGCTGACGCTGCGCCAGCTGACGAGCGCGCTCGAGAAGGGCCGCGTCGTCGCCATCAACCCGGTCGGCGAGAAGTTCGATCCGCACCAGCACCAGGCGATTTCGATGGTGCCGGCCGAGCAGGAGCCGAACACCGTCGTCACCGTGCTGCAAAAGGGCTATACGATCGCCGACCGCGTGCTGCGCCCGGCGCTCGTCACCGTCGCCCAGCCGAAGTAAGGCCGCCGCCATGGTGCCCGCCGGCGTCGATCCGGCCGCGTTCGACGCGTTCGACATGCAGGCGCTCGACGCCGGTTCGTTCGACGCGGCGCTCGACGGCGCGGGCGACGCGCTGGCGGTGGTGTTCTTCTGGGGCGTCGACTGCTTCAACTGCGAGATCGCGAAGAAGGCGATGCTCGCCCAGCCCGACGCGATCCGCGCGCTGGATCTGAAGTGGTTCCATTGCAACGTGTACGAACACCATCAGCTGGGGCGCCGCTTCGGGCTGCACGGCGTGCCGACGTGGTTCTTTTTCCACCGCGGCAAGCGGCTGGGCCGCGCGACGGGCTGGCATGGCCTCGCGCAGTTCCAGGCGGCCGTGTCGGCGGCGCGCGCGAAGGTCGCGGCGGCGGGCGATGGCCCGCACGATCCGGCTACCGGCGGCGATTGAAAAAATTTAATATCCGCATCGCTCGTCGGGTCTTGAAAACGAACCGGACGGACGCATTTCGGGAACAGAGTTGAATTCTGGCGCGCGAAACCGCCCCAAAACGCGGGTTTTCGCGCAGCAAACAGGCATTTCTGGAGATTAGGAAAAATGGGAAAGATCATCGGTATTGACCTCGGCACCACGAACTCGTGCGTCGCCATCATGGAAGGCAACCAGGTCAAGGTCATCGAGAACTCGGAAGGCACGCGCACCACGCCGTCGATCATCGCGTACATGGACGACAACGAAGTCCTCGTCGGCGCGCCGGCCAAGCGTCAGTCGGTGACCAACCCGAAGAACACGCTGTTCGCGGTGAAGCGCCTGATCGGCCGCCGCTTCGAAGAGAAGGAAGTCCAGAAGGACATCGGCCTGATGCCGTACTCGATCATCAAGGCCGACAACGGCGATGCATGGGTCGAAGCACACGGCGAAAAGCTCGCGCCGCCGCAGGTTTCGGCGGAAGTGCTGCGCAAGATGAAGAAGACGGCCGAAGACTACCTCGGCGAGCCGGTCACGGAAGCCGTGATCACGGTGCCGGCGTACTTCAACGACAGCCAGCGCCAGGCGACCAAGGACGCTGGCCGCATCGCGGGCCTCGAGGTCAAGCGGATCATCAACGAGCCGACCGCGGCCGCGCTCGCGTTCGGCCTCGACAAGGCCGAGAAGGGCGACCGCAAGATCGCCGTGTATGACCTCGGCGGCGGCACGTTCGACGTGTCGATCATCGAGATCGCGGACGTCGACGGCGAAATGCAGTTCGAAGTGCTGTCGACCAACGGCGACACGTTCCTCGGCGGCGAAGACTTCGACCAGCGCATCATCGATTACATCATCGGCGAGTTCAAGAAGGAGCAGGGCGTCGACCTGTCGAAGGACGTGCTCGCGCTGCAGCGCCTGAAGGAAGCCGCCGAAAAGGCGAAGATCGAGCTGTCGTCGAGCCAGCAGACCGAAATCAACCTGCCGTACATCACGGCGGACGCGTCGGGCCCGAAGCACTTGAACCTGAAGATCACCCGCGCGAAGCTGGAAGCGCTGGTGGAAGACCTCGTCGAGCGCACGATCGAACCGTGCCGCATCGCGATTAAGGACGCAGGCGTCAAGGTGTCGGACATCGACGACGTGATCCTGGTCGGCGGCCAGACGCGCATGCCGAAGGTCATGGAGAAGGTGAAGGAGTTCTTCGGCAAGGATCCGCGCCGTGACGTGAACCCGGACGAAGCCGTCGCAGTCGGCGCGGCGATCCAGGGCCAGGTCCTGTCGGGCGACCGCAAGGACGTGCTGCTGCTCGACGTGACCCCGCTGTCGCTCGGTATCGAGACGCTCGGCGGCGTGATGACGAAGATGATCAGCAAGAACACGACGATCCCGACGAAGCACGCACAGGTGTACTCGACGGCCGACGACAACCAGGGCGCCGTGACGATCAAGGTGTTCCAGGGCGAGCGCGAAATGGCAGCGGGCAACAAGCTGCTCGGCGAGTTCAACCTCGAAGGCATTCCGCCCGCACCGCGCGGCGTGCCGCAGATCGAAGTGACCTTCGACATCGACGCGAACGGCATCCTGCACGTCGGCGCGAAGGACAAGGCGACCGGCAAGGAAAACAAGATCACGATCAAGGCGAACTCGGGCCTGTCCGAAGCCGAAATCGACCAGATGATCAAGGACGCGGAAGCGAACGCGGCGGAAGACCACAAGCTGCGCGAGCTGGCTGATTCGCGCAACCAGGGCGACGCGCTGGTCCACAGCACCAAGAAGGCGCTGACCGAGTACGGCGACAAGCTGGACGCGGGCGAGAAGGAAGCGATCGAAGCGTCGCTGAAGTCCCTCGAGGAAGTGCTGAAGGACACGTCGGCCGACAAGGCGGCGATCGACGCGAAGGTCGAGGAGCTCGGCAAGGTGTCGCAGAAGCTCGGCGAGAAGATGTACGCCGACATGCAGGCCCAGCAGGCAGGTGCGGCTGGCGCGGCCGGTGCGGCGGAAGGCGCGGCCCACGCGGGCGGCGCCCAGCAGGCCGCCGACGATGTCGTCGACGCCGAGTTCAAGGAAGTGAAGAAGGACTAAGCCGGGTTGCAATGGCACCGCACGCCGCGCGCGAAACCGCGCGCGGCGCGACTGACCAGCGGCTGAAAAGCGGTCTGTCTTTCCTTCCGGATGGCCGGATCGACTCCACGCCTGGCGGGCCTCGCGGCCCTCCGGGCACATTTGTTTTTTGGCGGGTGCTGCGCGAGCCGTCCGCGGACGGCGCAGCGCCAGACGAGTCGAGAGACTTTACTGCAGGCGAAAGGAGCCGCCGTGTGCGCGATGCGTGGCGGCACAGTGAATCGATATGGCGAAACGGGATTACTACGAGGTTCTGGGCGTCGCGAAGAATGCGAGCGACGACGAAATCAAGAAGGCATATCGCAAGCTTGCGATGAAGTATCACCCTGACCGCAATCCGGACAGCAAGGATGCGGAAGAGCATTTCAAGGAGGTGAAGGAAGCCTATGAAATGCTGTCGGATGGCCAGAAGCGGGCCGCGTACGACCAGTACGGCCACGCGGGCGTCGATCCGAACATGGGCGGTGCGGGCGCACAGGGCTTCGGCGGCTTCGCGGATGCATTCGGCGACATCTTCGGCGACATCTTCGGTCAGGCCGCGGGCGGCGCCGCACGCGGCGGCCGCGGCGGCCCGCAGGTATACCGCGGCGCCGACCTGCGCTACAGCATGGAAATCACGCTCGAGCAGGCCGCGCACGGCTACGACACGCAGATCCGCGTGCCGAGCTGGGTGTCGTGCGAGGTGTGCCACGGGTCGGGCGCGAAGCCCGGCACGAAGCCGGAAACCTGCCCGACCTGTCATGGCCAGGGCACGGTGCGCATGTCGCAGGGCTTCTTCAGCATCCAGCAGACCTGTCCGAAGTGCCATGGCACGGGCACCTACATCCCCGAGCCGTGCGTGCACTGCCACGGGTCGGGCAAGGTGAAGGAAACCAAGACGCTCGAAGTAAAGATCCCGGCCGGGATCGACGACGGGATGCGGATCCGCTCGGCCGGCAACGGCGAGCCGGGCATCAACGGCGGGCCGCCGGGCGACCTGTACGTCGAGATCCACATCAAGCCGCATGCGGTGTTCGAGCGCGACGGCGACGATCTCCATTGCCAGATGCCGATCCCGTTCACGACCGCCGCGCTCGGCGGCGAGATCGAGGTGCCGACGCTGGCCGGCCGTGCGACGTTCCCGGTGCCGGAAGGCACGCAGTCGGGCAAGACGTTCCGCCTGCGCGGCAAGGGCATCAAGGGGCTGCGTTCGAGCATCGCGGGCGATCTGTACGTGCACGTGCAGGTCGAGACGCCCGTGAAGCTGACCGACACCCAGCGCGATCTGCTCAAGCAGTTCGAGAAGTCGCTGGCCGAGGGCGGCGCGCGTCACAGCCCGCAGAGCAAGAGCTGGTTCGACCGTGTGAAGAGCTTCTTCGAGTAACGGCATGACTGAAGGCAACGAGAGCGCGTCGTTCGCGCTCTTGGACGATTGCGACTCGACCGCGTCCGCGCGGTCGAGTCGTTTGTATTCGGGATTCGTGCGCGAACGCGTGTGCACGGATCCGGCGCGGCTCGACGACATCGATGCGGCGGTCGCGCAGGACCTGCGCGACGGGCTGCACGCGGTCGTCGTCGGCGATTATGAATTCGGACGCAACCTGCAACGGGCGCAGCCGGGCCAGGCCCCGCTGCGCTTTTTGCTGTATGCGCGCTGCGAGCGCCTGTCGCGCGACGAGGTCGACGCATGGCTCGCGCGGCAGGACGGCGGCGGCACGCCGTCGATCGCGGGCGTTGCGCATGTCGCGAAGAGCGTGTCGCGCGACGCGTTCGATGCAGCGATCGCCGCGGTGCACGACGCGCTGCGCGCGGGCGACTCCTACCAGGTCAACTACACGTACCGGCTCGATTTCGACGTGTTCGGCACACCGCTCGCACTGTACCGCCGGCTGCGCGCGCGCCAGCCCGTGCGGTACGGCGCGCTGATCGCGCTGCCCGGCGGCGCGTGGGTCGTGTCGTGTTCGCCCGAGCTGTTCGTCGAGAAGCACGGCGACGTGCTGCGCGCGCGGCCGATGAAGGGCACCGCGCCGCGTTCGGCCGATCCGCGCGACGATGCGGCGGCGGCCGCGTTCCTCGCGAGCGATCCGAAGAACCGTGCGGAAAACGTGATGATCGTCGACCTGCTGCGCAACGACGTGTCGCGGATCGCGCGCACCGGCACCGTCAAGGTGCCGGCGCTGTTCTCCGTCGAACCGTATGCGTCGGTGTGGCAGATGACGTCGACGGTCGAGGCCGGCTGGCGCGACGGCACGACGTTTGCGCAGATGCTGCGCGTGCTGTTTCCGTGCGGGTCGATCACGGGCGCGCCGAAGTACAAGACGATGCAGTTGATCGATGCGATCGAGTCGACGCCGCGCGGGCTTTATACGGGCGCGATCGGTTGGCTCGACGCGCCGGGTGACCGCGCGGCCGGCTGCGGCGATTTCTGCCTGTCGGTCGCGATCCGGACGCTGACGCTCGACGGAGCCGAGACCGGTGTCGACCCATCCGGTGCGGCAACGCGGCATCATGGCACGATGGGGGTCGGCGCGGGCATCGTGCTCGACAGCGTCGCGGCTGACGAATATGCGGAGTGCGAATTGAAAGCGCGATTCCTGACGGATGCCGATCCCGGTTTCCAGTTGTTCGAAACGACCGCGGCCACGCGTGCGGACGGCATCCGGCATCTCGATCGACACCTCGCGCGGCTGCAGCGCAGCGCGGATGCGTTCGGCTTCCGCTTCGACGCCGACGCGTTGCGTCGCGAGATCGACGCGCGCTGCGCGGCGCTCGACGGCGACGGCGCGTACCGGATGAAGCTCGCGCTGGCGAAGGACGGCACGATCGAGATCGTCGCGGCGCCGCTGAAGCCGCTGCCGGCGGGGCCGGTCGGCGTACTGCTGGCGTCCGCGCACGGTTTCGCGCCGACCCGCGCGAGCGACGCGCTGCTGCTGCACAAGACCACGCGCCGTGCCGAATACGACCGCGCGTGGCAGGCGGCCGAGTCGCTCGGCGGTTTCGACATGCTGTTCGTCAACGAACGCGGCGAGGTGACGGAAGGCGGGCGCTCGAACCTGTTCGTGAAGCTCGACGGCCAGTGGGTGACGCCGCCGCTGGCGTGCGGCGTGCTGCCGGGCGTGATGCGCGGCGTGCTGCTCGACGACCGGGCGTTCGGCGCGGTGGAGCGCGTCGTGACCCGCGACGATCTTGCGCGCGCACAAGGGTTGCTGCTGACCAATGCATTGCGCGGTGCGCTCGACGCGGTGTTGACGTGACGATGTGACGGAGCGGGCCTCGCGCTCGCGCCGGCCACCGGACTTTCAGCGCACCAACGAAAAGCGCGGCGCCCCGTAAAGGGCGCCGCGCTTTTTCACATCCGGCCGGTGACGCGTCAGAACGAGTGCTCGGGGCCGGGGAACGACCGATCCTTCACCGCGCTCACATAGGCTTCGACGGCCGCCTGAATGCTCGGCTGGCCCTGCATGAAATCCTTCACGAAACGCGGCCGCTTGCCGGGGAACACACCGAGCATGTCGTGCAGCACGAGCACCTGCCCCGAGCAGTCGACGCCCGCGCCGATGCCGATCGTCGGAATCTTCAGCATGTGCGTGACTTCGGAGGCGACGAGCGTCGGCACGGCTTCGAGCACGACGAGCTGCGCGCCCGCGTCCTCGACCGCGCGCGCATCGCGCAGCAGTTGCGCGGCGCCGGCTTCGGTCTTGCCCTGCACCTTGAAGCCGCCGAACGCATGCACCGATTGCGGCGTGAGGCCGACGTGCGCGCACACCGGCACCGAGCGCTCGACGAGGAAGCGGATCGTATCGGCGAGCCATTCGCCGCCTTCGAGCTTGACCATCTGCGCGCCGGCGCGCATCAGCTTGACCGAGTTCGCGAACGCCTCGGCCGGCGTGCCGTACGTGCCGAACGGCAGATCGGCGACGACGAGCGCGCGCGGTTGCGCGCGAGCAACGCAGGCCGTGTGGTACGCGATGTCGTCGAGCGACACGGGCAGCGTGGTCGTATGACCCTGCAGCACGTTGCCGAGCGAATCGCCGATCAGCAGCACGTCGGTGCCGGCGCGATCGAGCAGCGCGGAAAAGCTCGCGTCGTAGCAGGTGAGCATCGCGATCTTCTCGCCGGCGTCGCGCATTGCCTGCAGCTTGGGCACCGTCACGGCAGGCCGGCTCGATTCCTGGAGATAGGTCATGGGAAATCCGGGTCGATAAGTGAGGAACGACAGGCGGGACGCGTCAGCGCGTCGTCTCGCCCTTGACGAAGAACTCCTTGCGGCCGCGCATCGTCTCGATGCGCTCGATCAGCAGGGCGAGATCTTCGGGGGAATCCAGCGGGTTCAGGTGTTCCGCGGCGACCGTCAGCACCGGCGTGCGGTCGTAGTGGTAGAAGAATTCGTTGTACGCGTCGACGAGCGAGCGCAGGTACGCATCGCTGATCTGCAGCTCCATCGGCAGCCCGCGCTTCTGGATGCGCGAGAACAGCACTTCGGGGCTTGCCTGCAGATAGACGACGAGATCGGGCGACGGCGCCTGCGGCACGTCGACGTGCGTCGCGACCGCACGATACAGCTGCCATTCGTCTTCCGGCAGGTTCAGCCGCGCGAAGATGTCGTTCTTCTGCGGCATGAAATCGGCGATGACGGGGCGGCCCGTGTCGAGCGCGCCGATCAGCTCACGCGCCTGCTGCGCGCGCTGCAGCGCGAACGACAGCTGCACGGGCAGCGCGTAGCGCGCGGTGTCACGGTAAAAACGTTCGAGAAACGGGTTGTCCTGCGGGCGTTCGAGCAGCGTCTGCATCGACCAGCGCTCGGCGAGCAGGCGCGCGAGCGTCGTCTTGCCGACGCCGATCGGGCCTTCGATCACGAGATAACGGTGCGGGGCGCGCAGGTCGGGTGCGGTGACGGTCAGCGGAGTGGAGTTCATCGGCAGCGGGTCTTGTCGGCGTCTTCGCCGGCAGCGAGCGCCTTCTGCATCGGGCACTGGCAGGTTTGCACCTTCTCGACGCGCTGGTCTGCCACGGCGGCGAGGAAGGCGTCGGCACGGCCGCGCGCGGGAATGTCGAGCGCCGGTTCGATCTCGACGAGCGGCACGAGCGCGAACGCACGGTCGGTGAGGCGCGGGTGCGGGACGATCAGGTCGGGTTCGTCGATCGAATCGGCGCCGAACAGCAGGATGTCGAGGTCGAGCGTGCGCGGCGCGTTGCGATACGGGCGCTCGCGCCCGAAGTGATGTTCGATCTTCTGGCAAAGCGCGAGCAGTTCGCGCGCCGACAGCGTCGTATCGAGCTTGACGACGCAGTTGTAGTAGTCGTCGCCGCCCGCTTCGAAGGGCGCCGTGCGATACAGGCTCGATTTGCCGAGGATCGAGATGGTGCGCTGCTGCGCGAGGCACACCACCGCGTCCTTCAGGGTCTGGCGCGCATCGCCGAGATTCGCCCCCAGTCCGATATATGCAACCGTCATGGCATCACTTCCTACGTCGTTCGCCGGCGAGCGCGTCAGTCGTCGGACCCGCCCGAGGTATCCGGCACCTGCTCGGCCGCACCTTCGCCCGGCTTGCGGTTTCGCACACCGCCGCGGCGGCGCCGCTTGCGGGGCGATTTTTCCTTCGAGCCGCCCTGCGTGAGCAAGGCCTCGCGAGCGGCCGCGTCGCCTTCGATGAAATCCGTCCACCACTGTCCGACTTCCGCATCGAGCTCGCCGGATTCGCAGCGTAACAGGAGGAAATCATACCCCGCTCTAAACCTTTGGTGTTCCAGCAGCCGCATCGCGCTGCGGCCCGAGCGCTTCTCGAGGCGCAGCTGCAGGCCCCAGATTTCGCGCATGTCGGCCGAATAGCGCTTGTGGATCGCCAGTTTCTCGGTCTGCATGTCGAGCACGTCGTCCATCGCGCGATGGAGCGCCGGCACCGGAATTTCGCCGTCGGCCGTGTATTGCTCGAAGCGCTGGCGCATGTCGTGCCACAGCAGCGTCGCGAACAGGAAGCCCGGCGACACCGGCTTGCCGGCGCGCACGCGGGCGTCGGTGTTGTTCAGCGCGAGCGTGATGAATTTCTCGCCCTGCGGCTGTTCGAGCACGACGTCGAGGAGCGGCAGCAGCCCGTGGTGCAGGCCTTCCTTGCGCAGCCGCGTCAGGCACGCGAGCGCGTGGCCCGACAGCAGCAGCTTCAGCATCTCGTCGAACAGGCGCGCGGCCGGCACGTTGTTGATCAGGTCGGCGAGCGCGTGGATCGGCTCGCGCGTATGCGGCTCGATCTCGAAGCCGAGCTTCGCCGCGAAGCGTACGACGCGCAGCATCCGCACCGGATCCTCGCGGAAGCGCGTGGCCGGATCGCCGATCATCCGCAACAGGCGGGCGCGCATGTCGGCCATCCCGTCGTGGTAGTCGAGCACCGTCTGCGTCGACGGGTCGTAGTACATCGCGTTGATCGTGAAGTCGCGGCGCGCGGCGTCTTCGTGCTGCTCGCCCCACACGTTGTCGCGCAGCACGCGGCCGCTGGCGTCGACCGCATGCGTGCGGCGATCGAGTTCGTCGCGCTTCAGGCGCTTCGGCGGCTCGGCGGTGGCGGCCTCGGGCGGCGCGTCGACCAGCGCGCGGAACGTCGACACCTCGATCAGTTCCTGGCCGAACTGCACGTGGACGATCTGGAAGCGGCGGCCGATCAGGCGCGCGCGGCGGAACAGGCGCTGGACTTCGGTCGGCGTCGCGTCGGTCGCGACGTCGAAGTCCTTCGGCGCGATGCCGAGCAGCAGGTCGCGTACCGCGCCGCCGACGATGAACGCACGAAAGCCCGCCTGCTGCAGCGTGTCGGTCACGCGCACGGCGTTCCTCGAGATCAGCGCTGGATTGATGCCGTGCACGCTGGCCGGCACGACGGTCGGCTCATGGTTGCTGCGCGGCTTTTTCGTGCCGGCGCCGCGGGCGCCCTTCGGCGCGCGCGGGGCAGCAGGGGCCGCTTCGTCGGCCGGGGCCGCTGCGGGAGACGTTTGCCCGGTTTCGTCCTGACCGAGCAGCTTGCGGATGAATTTTTTGATCACGACGTTCAGAAAAGATCGAGGATACGCCAGCCGCGGGTGCTTGCATGCGCACGCAGCGTGTCGTCAGGGTTGGTCGCGATCGGGTCGGTGACTTTCTCGAGCAGCGGGATGTCGTTGTGCGAGTCGCTGTAGAAATAGCTGTGCGCGAAGTCGTCCCAGTGCTTGCCGAGCGACGCGAGCCATGCTTCGGTCCGCACGATCTTGCCTTCGCGGTAGCTCGGCGTGCCGGTCGGCCGGCCCGTGTAAGGCGAGTCGGGATGCCCGTCGGTCGTCTCGACCTCGCACGCGATCAGCGTATCGACGCCGAACGCGGTCGCGATCGGGCGCGTGATGAACTCGTTGGTCGCGGTCACCACGCAGCACAGGTCGCCCGCGTCGAGGTGCTTGCGCACCAGTTCCAGCGCGGCGGGCGTCATCGCGGGCCGGATCACCTCGTGCATGTACTGCTCGTGCCATTGCGCGAGCTGCGCGCGCGAATACTTCGCGAGCGGCGTGAGCATCGCCGTGAGGTACGCGTGGATGTCGAGCTTGCCGGCCTTGTAGTCGGCGAAGAACTGATCGTTCTGCCGCGAGAAGCTTTCCGCGTCGACGATGCCGAGCTTCACCATGAAGCGGCCCCATTCGTGGTCGCTATCGGTGGGGATCAGCGTGTGATCGAGGTCAAAGAGTGCCAGATTAGTCATGGAAGCGCATTTTACTCGAAGCGGTTCGGGCCCGTGCCCGGTGGTGTGATGTCGTCGCCGGGACGCGCGAGCATCCGGCGCAGCAGCGGCAGCGTGACCGCGCGTTTTTGCTCGAGCGAGAAGCGGTCGAGCGCGTCGAGCAGCGCCATCAGGCTCGGCATGTCGCGGCGGAAATGGGTCAGCAGGTAGGCGGCGATGTCGTCGGTGAGCGCGATCCCGCGCTCTTTCGCGGCGAGCTTGAGCACCGCGATCTTGCCGGCGTCGGACGGCGGCGACAGGTGGAACACGAGCCCCCAGCCGAGGCGCGTGCGGAGATCCTCGCGCACGTCGAGCGCGAGCGGCGCCGCGGGGCCCGCCGCGACGAACGCGCTCGACGGGTGCGCGCGCACTTCGTTGAACAGATTGAACAGCGCGACCTGCTGCGCGTCGCTCATCCGGTCGCAGTCGTCGATCGCGTAGATGCCGATGCGCGGGTCGAACGTGAACGCGCCGAGCGGGCTCTGCGGCGTCAGGTAGCGCGCATAGCCGTACGACGCATCGCTCACGAGCGCCTGCAGCAGGTGGGTGCGGCCGCTGCCGGGCTCGCCCCAGATATAGAACGACCGGTCCGGCACGGGGCCCGCCGCGAGCGCGAGGTCGAGCTTCTGCAGGCGCGAGATGAGCTCGTCGTTCTCCTCGTTCATGATGAAGTTGTCGAACGTGGCGGGCGGCGGCGTGCCGAGATCGAGCGTCAGTTGACGGGACACAACAGTCACAATGCAGGTCGGTTGAAAATACGCGCGCCGTACGCCGGGCGCGCCCGGGGGCTTGCGGATCCGTGGGCTTCACGCGCGGCCGCACGCACGGCGCCGCGCGGGTTTCGGCGCGGACGGCTCGGCGATGAAAACGGGGACGTGTTGACCAAGATGCAATCCCTGACGATTCGGTGCTGGGAATTCCGGCCAACGGGCCGGCTTCGGGTAAAATCGCATTTTACCGACCTTCTCGCATTCCCCCATGAATCCTCCGAAATCCGCTCCCGACGCTCAGGGTCTGTCCTATCGTGACGCAGGTGTCGACATCGACGCAGGCGACGCGCTCATCGACAAGATCAAGCCTTTTGCGAAGAAAACCCTGCGCGACGGCGTGCTCGGCGGCATCGGCGGGTTCGGCGCGCTGTTCGAAGTGCCGAAGAAGTACCAGGAGCCCGTGCTCGTGTCGGGCACCGACGGCGTGGGCACCAAGCTCAAGCTGGCGTTTCATCTGAACAAACACGACACGGTCGGCCAGGATCTGGTCGCGATGAGCGTGAACGACATCCTCGTGCAGGGCGCCGAGCCGCTGTTCTTCCTCGACTACTTCGCGTGCGGCAAGCTCGACGTCGACACGGCCGCCACGGTCGTCAAGGGCATCGCGCAGGGCTGCGAACTGTCGGGCTGCGCGCTGATCGGCGGTGAAACGGCCGAAATGCCGGGCATGTACCCGGACGGCGAATACGACCTGGCCGGCTTCGCGGTCGGTGCGGTCGAGAAGAGCAAGATCATCGACGGCAGCACGATCGCCGAAGGCGACGTGGTGCTGGGCCTCGCGTCGAGCGGCATCCATTCGAACGGTTTCTCGCTCGTGCGCAAGATCATCGAGCGCGCGAACCCCGACCTGTCGGCCGATTTCCACGGCCGCTCGCTCGCCGACGCGCTGATGGCCCCCACGCGCATCTACGTGAAGCCGCTGCTCGCGCTGATGCAGAAGCTGCCGGTGAAGGGCATGGCGCACATCACGGGCGGCGGCCTCGTCGAGAACATCCCGCGCGTGCTGCGCGAAGGCCTCACCGCCGAGCTCGACCAGAACGCCTGGCCGCTGCCGCCGCTGTTCAAGTGGCTGCAGGAGCACGGCGGTGTCGCCGATGCGGAAATGCACCGCGTGTTCAACTGCGGCATCGGCATGGCCGTGATCGTCTCGGCGGCCGATGCCGACGCGGCGATCGCCGACCTGACCGCCGCCGGCGAACAGGTGTGGAAGATCGGCACCGTGCGTGCGACCCGCGAAGGCGAGGCGCAGACGGTCGTGGTCTGACGCGCCGCCAGCAGCAGATGCCGCAAGGAAAGCCGCCCGGAGTCGATCCGGGCGGCTTTTTTTTCGGGCGCCGTGCGGCATGCGGACGCGCGCCGATGAAGGAGGGACGACGATGACCGAAGACGAACATGCGATCCGCGCGCTCGTGGAAAACTGGTTCGTGTCGAGCCGGCGCGGCGATCTGGCCACCGTGCTCGACCTGATCGCCGACGACGCGATCTTCATGGTGGCCGGCAAGCCGCCGTTCGACAAGGCGGCGTTCGCGGCTGCGTCGCGCGACGCGAACGCGGGCGCCGAGCATGCGCCGACGATCGACGGCCGCTACCGGATCGACGAACTGCGCGTGATCGGCGACTGGGCGTACATGCGCAATTTCATCGAGATCGACGCGACGCCGCCGGGCGGCGACACGATTCGCCGCTCGGGCCCTACGCTGACGATCTTCCGCAAGGCCGACGGCCGCTGGCAGCTCGTGCGCGACGCGAATCTCGTGACGCGCGTGCATTGAGCGCGGCGGCGCGCGCCGACGCTCAGGCGGACGGCCGCGGCGCGTTCGCCGGACGCGCGCCGGCCAGCAAGGGCGGCACCAGCAGGTAGAGCAGCGCGGCGGCGGCCCACACCAGCCCCGGCCACGTTGCGCGCGTCGCCGCATAGGTTGCGGTGACGACCAGCGGCCCCGCGACGCCGATCAGTCTCGCCACGCTCGCGAGCGTACCCTGCAGTTCGCCCTGGCGCGCATCGTCGACCTGCCGCGCGAGCATCGCCTGCAACGC
>NZ_JAAGPK010000136.1:0-22050 GCF_017104685.1 Burkholderia sp. Tr-20355
TCTCCGCGCCGCACGCGCCCGGAGGCCGCATGACGTCCCCGCTCGACGCCCTCGAGGCCCGGCTCGCGCAGGACCTGCGCTGGCTCGACCTGCCCGCGCCGTCGTGGGTGCCGCCACAAGAAGCCGACGGCGCGCGCGTGCTCGACGTCGCGATCGTCGGCGGCGGCATGGCGGGGCTCGCGGCATCCGCCGAACTGCGCCTGCTCGGCATCGACAACCAGTGCGTGATCGACCGCGCGCCAGCCGGTTACGAAGGGCCGTGGATCACGTTCGCGCGGATGGAGACGCTGCGCTCGCCGAAGCAGCTCGCGGGCCCCGCGCTCGGCCTGCCCGCGCTGACGTTCCGCGCCTGGTTCGAAGCGCAGCACGGCCGCGACGCATGGGACGCGCTCTACAAGATTCCGCGCACGCAATGGATGGACTACCTGCGCTGGTACCGGCGCGTGCTCGACCTGCAGGTGCGCAACGACACGACGCTCGTCGCGCTGCGCCCGCGCGAAGACGGACTGCTCGCGCTCGACGTGCGCGGCAACGGCGAAGCGCGGACGCTGCTCGCACGGCACGTCGTGCTCGCCACCGGCCGCGACGGGCTCGGCGGTCCGTACGTGCCGCCGGTCGCGCAACGCGCACCGCGCTCGCGCTGGGCTCACTCGTCCGAACCGATCGACTTCGCCGCGCTCGCGGGCAAGCGTGTCGGCGTGGTCGGCGCGGGCGCGTCCGCGTTCGACAACGCGGGCACCGCGCTCGAAGCCGGCGCCGCACGCGTCGACCTGTTCTTCCGCCGCGCGGACATCCCGCGCATCAACAAGCTGACCGGCATCGGCAGCCCGGGGCTCGTGCACGGCTACGCCGATCTCGACGACGCGACGAAGTGGCGCTTCATGCACTACGCGCTGACGTCGCAGACGCCGCCGCCGCGCGACAGCGTGCTGCGCGTCTCGCGCCACGCACGCGCGCATTTCCATGCGGGCAGCCCGATCGAGACACTGGCCGACCGCCCGGACGGCCTCGACGTCACGACGCCGCGCGGGCGCTACCCGGTCGACTTCCTGATCTTCGCGACGGGCTTTCATTCGGACTGGACGACGCGCGACGAATTCGCGTCGTTCGGCGCGCACGTGCGCCGCTGGAAGGATCGTTATCGACCGGAACCGGATCTGTGGCTCGACGAGCTTGCCGAGTCGCCCGATCTCGGCCCCGCGTTCGCGTTTCAGGAGCGCGAGCGCGGGGCGTGCCCGGCCATCACGCGGATTCATTGCTTCAACCACGCGGCGAGCCTGAGCCACGGCAAGCTGTCCGGCGACATTCCGGCCATCAGTGCGGGCGCGAAGCGGCTGGCGCGCGGGATCGCGAGCCGGTTGTTCGACGCCGATCGCGACCGCCACTACGACGCGCTCGTCGCGTATGCGAATGCCGAACTGCTAGGCGACGAATGGCGCGACGCCGATGCGTGACCGCGCGCGATCGATCACACCCACGAACAAGAGAAAACCGAAACGATGACTGATTCCATCACGCCGGCCGCCGTGCCGGATACGATCGACGCGGTGGCCGGCCTGCGCGACGGCGATGCCGTCGCCGCGCTGCGCCGCGCACGCGACAAGGTGCTGCTGCACACGCAGCGGAGCGAAGCCGCGCTGTTCGATCCCGCGTTGCCCGATCTCTCGCTGGTCGAGCGGCTGCATGCCGCACGGTATGTCGCGCGCCAGTCGAACGCACACGCGCTGGCCGACACCTATCGCGCCCGGCTGCTCGACGCAGGCGGCACGGCCGGCGACATCGAACACGCGGATGCCGACGCGTTCGACGCGCTGCCCCGACGCCTCGGCGCGATCCTCGCGCATGCGAAGCGCGTGACGCTCGCCCCCGTCGACGCACGCGCCGCCGATCTCGACGCGCTGAAGTCGGCTGGCCTCACGACACCCGCGATCGTCGCGCTGTCGCAACTTGTCGCGTTCGTCGCGTATCAGCTGCGCGTCGCCGTTGCCGCGCAGGCCATTCAGGCACGTACGACCAGGGAGGCGGCATGACGACGCCCCACGGCTTCACCTCCGACACGCTCGGCTGGCGCGCATGGCTCGACACGGTATCGCTCGATGCCGCAACGCCCGATCAGCTTGCAGTGCTCGAAGCGAGCCACCCGCAGGCGAAGACGTCCGACTATTACCTGCTGCTCGTGCATCTGCCCGAAATCCTGCGGCAACGCTCGGGCGTGTTCAACGCGATCATGTACGGCCCCGGCGGGCTGTCGCGCGCCGAGCGCGAGCTGGCCAGCACGGCCGTGTCGCGCGTGAACGGCTGCGTCTATTGCGCGTCGGTGCATGCGCAGCGCTTCGCGCAGCTCGCGAAACGCACCGATGCGATCGAGCAGGTCTTCGACGATCCGGCGACGGCCGGCACGACGGCGCGCGAACGCGCGATCATTCGCTATGCGATCGCGTTGACCGAACGGCCCGACGCGATCGACGAAAGCGCCGTCGCCGCGCTCGAAGCCGAAGGGCTGACGCATGAGGAAATTCTCGACCTGTCGCACGCCGTCGCGATCTTCGCGTGGGCGAACCGGTTGATGCTGACGCTGGGCGAGCCGGTGTTTCCGGAACCGGCGGCCGGCGCCTGACTGCATGGCAGGACCGTGACGCGGCCCCGCCCGCGTCACGCCTTGTGCGTCGACAGCAGGATGCTCGTCTCGGTATTCGCGATCCCGTCGATCAGCCGGATCGCGCCGAGCACGCGATCGAAGTGCTCGAGCGAATCGGCATGCAGTTCGGCGACGAGATCCCAGCGCCCGTTCGTGCTGTGGATCGACGCGACGTTCGGATGCCCGCGCAGCACCTTCACCACCTCCGCGCCGCGGTTGCCCTGCACCGCGATCGACATCAGCGCGCGAATCCGGTGGCGCTCCGCCGCCGGCTTGAGCCGCACCGTATAGCCGACGATCACGCCGTTTTTCTCCAGCCGCGTCAGCCGGTTCTGCACGGTCGCGCGCGCGACGCGCAGCGCCCTCGCGAGCGCGACGACCGGCAATCGCGCGTTGTCGCGCAGCAATGCGATGAGCTGCCGGTCGACGTCGTCGAGCGTGATCATGAACGGGGCTTCCTGTTGGGCATGTGAGACAGCCGCCAGCGTGCCGGGGGCCGCGCATTCCGGCCCATGCAAACTGGACAAACTGCCGGAACGGGCTGGCAATTTGCCAAGTCTATCGAGAAATCTGCCACTTTTGCCGTCTTTTTGTTGGCTCGACTCGCGGAAATAATGACTCCATCGACCGGCGCGCCCCCGCCGCGCCGCCGCTTTTCAGGCAGCACGAGGCCCGCCGAAGCCGCGCCCGGTCGACCAGAACGCCAGGACACCCGTACCGGCACTGAATTTGGAGACAGACCGATGACCCGCTTCCTCGACGTTCCCGCCACTGCCCGCCTGATCGCCACGACCGGCGTGACGACGTTCCTGCGCGAACTCGTCGACACGCTGCGCGCCGACTACCTGCACTGGGCCGATTTCGACAAGTCGCCGCGTGTCGCCTGCCATTCGCGCGACGGCGTGATCGAGCTGATGCCCGTCGCGAACGCGTCGCTGTTCGCGTTCAAATACGTGAACGGCCACCCCGTCAACGCGGCGCGCGGCATGCACACCGTGATGGCGTTCGGCGCACTCGCCGAAGTCGATACCGGTTACCCGCTGCTGCTGGCCGAACTCACGCTCACCACCGCGCTGCGCACGGCCGCCACGTCGGTGCTCGCCGCGCAAGTGCTCGCGCGGCCCGACTCGCGCAGGATGGCGCTGATCGGCAACGGCGCGCAGAGCGAGTTCCAGGCAATCGCGTTCCACACGCTGCTCGGCATCGACGAGATCCGCGTGTTCGACGTCGATCCGCGCGCGACCGACAAGCTCGTGCGGAACCTCGCCGCGTATCCGGATCTGCGTGTCGTGCGCGCCGCGTCGACCGCCGACGCCGTGCGCGGCGCCGACATCGTGACGACCGTCACCGCCGACAAGGCGTACGCGACGATCGTCACGGCCGACATGATCGAGCCCGGCATGCACCTGAACGCCGTGGGCGGCGATTGCCCCGGCAAGACCGAACTCGACGCGGGCGTGCTGCACGCCGGCCGCGTCTTCGTCGAGTTCGAGCCGCAGTCGCGCATCGAGGGCGAGATCCAGCAGATGCCGGCCGACTTCCCCGTCACCGAGCTGTGGCGCGTGCTGCAGCGCGAGACGACGGGGCGCGAACGCGCGGACGAAGTCACGGTGTTCGACTCGGTCGGCTTCGCGCTCGAGGATTATTCGGCGCTGCGCTACCTGTACGCGCTCGCGCGGCAGCACAACGCGGGCGTCGAGATCGCGCTGATTCCGCCGGCCGTCGACCCGAAGAACCTGTTCGCGCTGATCGACGATCCGGCCGCGATCGCGCAGGGTCACGCGGCGTTCGTGACCGAAGCCGTCGCCGCGCTCACGCGCTGATTGTCGTTTGCGGGCGGCCCGTGCGCCGCCCGGTCTCCTGCCTTTCGCACCGTCCCCGCCCATGAATCTCGTATCGATCCAGGCGCCGGCCGCCGTCGTGATGATCCGGCCGCACCGTTTCCTGCCGAACCCGCAGACCGCGGCCGACAACGCGTTCCAGCGCACGGCCGGCACCGGCGCGCGCGACACGGCGTCGGTATCCGCCGCCGCGCGCGACGAAGTCACGGCCGCCGCGCAGGCGCTCGCCGATGCGGGTGTGCGCGTGCACGTGTTCGACGACCATGGCGAGCGCGGCACGCCCGACTCCGTATTCCCGAACAACTGGTTCTCGACGCATCCCGGCGGCCATGTCGCGCTGTATCCGATGTATAGCGCGAACCGCCGCCGCGAGCGGCGCGCGGACGTGATCGAGATGCTGAAGGCCGAGTATCGCGTGCAGGACGTGATCGACTACTCGGGCCTCGAATACGACGACGTGTTCCTCGAAGGCACCGGCGCGATGGTGCTCGACCACGTCGCGCGGATCGCCTACACCGCGCGCTCGCGCCGCGCCGATCCGGTCGCGCTCGAACGCTTCTGCACGCACTTCAATTTCGAGCCGATCTGCTTCGATACGGCCGACGCCGACGGGCGGCCGATCTATCACACGAACGTGATGATGAGCGTCGCGACCGAGTTCGCGGTGGTCGGCCTCGACCTGATCGCCGACAGCCGGCGCCGCGGCGAAATCGCGCAGCGCCTGACCGAAACGGGGCGCGCGGTGATCGCGCTCGATCCGTCGCAGATCGCGAATTTCGCGGGCAATACGCTGGAGTTGTCAGGAAAGGCGGGACGCGTGCTCGCGCTGTCGCGGCGCGCGTTCGATTGCCTCACGCACGCGCAGCGCACGATCATCGAACGCTCCGCGCGGCTGCTGCCGCTCGACGTGCCGACGATCGAACTGGCCGGCGGGTCGGTGCGCTGCATGCTCGCGGGGATTCATCTCGCGCGGCGGGCCGTTGCGCCGAACGCGATCGCGGTGGAGTCGGCCGCATCGTTGCGTGAAGCGATGGCGCAGGTCTGACCGCCGCACGATTCGTACAAACGAAAACGGCTGCCTATGCATCGGCAGCCGTTTTTTCAAGGTCGTCGAATCCGTGAGCATCGACGGCATGCTCAGGTATCCAGACGATACCGTCGCCTCACCGCGCCGCTCACCCCGCCAGCAGCTTCAACCCGGCCGGCAGCGTCTCGCCGAACACCCGCACCGTGTCGGCTTCGTCGAACGCGATCGCTTCGCGCACCATGTCGATCCAGGCCGCCGACGCGTTCGCGGCCGACAGGCGCTTGATGACGGCCTCGCGCGTCTCGTCCGGCAAATCGCGCGAACGATCGCCCGTCATCCGCGCAATCTGCGCCGCCGCGAACGCGGCCGGCTCGACCTGTTTCCAGTCGAGCGCGAACAGCGCATCGAGCCAGCCCGTGGCCACTTCCGCCGGCACGACACCGTGCGCGCTGCCATAGAACGGCCGACGCGCGCCGATACGCCCGAGCGCCCACGCGCATAACGCGCGCTCGGCCGGCTTCTGCAACTGCGCGATCAGGCGTTCGGCCAGCTCGACCTTGCGCTCGACGGGCAGCCGTTCGAGCGAGGCGGACAGTCGCGTCATGTCGGCCGGGCCGACCTTGGCCGGATCGAACGGCAGCTTGCGGCGCTTGTCGTCGGACGGTTCGAGGAACGCGATCGCGTCGCGCACCTGCGTCTGCGCATCGTCGTCGAGGCCGCCGGCCACGCGCCGCCACAGCGTCCACCACTCGGACCACACCTGAGCGTCGGTCACGTACTGAATCCCGTCGTCGAACAGCGGCCACAGCTGCTCGATGCGCCACGCATCGAGCGGATGCCCGAAGCCCGGGCGCAGGCAGTAACCGGCCAGGTTCAGCCACGCGCGCTCGTGATCGGCCGAGCGGCGGCGGCGGCGGGCGCGCGCGAGCAACGCGTCGAACAGCTCGCGCGCGAGCGCCACGTCCCACGCCTCGCGCGCGCCGAGCACCTGTTCGAGTTGTGCGCGCAACCGGCGCGTGTCCTTCGGCGCAACGCCGGCGGCCTTGCTGCCGAACGAGCGCTCGATCAGCTCGATCGCCTGGTCGGCACGCGGATGCCGCGCGGGCCCCGCATCGTCGCCATGCACCGGCGCATCGCCGCGCAGCTGGAATTCGAGCTTCCAGCGGCGTGTTGCGTCGTCGGTCGCGATGCAATGCATTTCGAGCGTGCCGACCTCGGTCAGCGACGCCGTGAGCTTCACCGGCGTTTCGCGGGCGTCGCTGCCCGCCTTCGCATCGACGACCGTCGCGATCGGCGGCAGCCGCACGAAATCGCCGCCGTCGAGATCGACGAGATCGCCGGGCTGGTACCGGGTTTCGGCCACCGTCGACACGAGGTGGAAACGCACCGGTTGCCCGAGCTGCAGCGCGAACGTGCGCTCGTCGAGCCGGATCTCACGGCCCTCGTCCGTGCCGCGCGGCAGCAGGCAGACGCCGCGCGCGGCGGCATCGGCCGCGCCGTCGTCGAGCACGAGGAAATAGCTGCGCGCGGACCCGCCGCCGATGCGCGGCGCCTGTCCGGCGCGGGCGAGCCCGTACGCGACCGCGCCGCGGGCGACGGCCACGTCCGGATGCGCGTTGTGCCGCACGTCGCGCGGCGCGCCGCGCCACGCGCCGAGCGTCCGCGCGAGACGGTCGGCGAGTGCGCCCGCGCGGAACACGCCGCCGTTGAGGAGCAGCGTGTCGGGCAGCGGGCCTTCCGCATGACGCGTCAGGAACGCCGCGACGTGGCGCGTGACGGCTGCGTCGCTCGCATAGGGCAGGCCGAATTCGACGATCGCGGCGCGTGCCCGGCGGGGCAGCTCGCCCGCTTCGACCTGCGGAAAGAACCCGTCGACGACGATCCGTTCGACTTCGTCGCGCGTCAGCTCGGCCGAGCGCGCGCCTCCGACGAGCCGGCTGCCCGCGCCGAGCAGCGTGACGGTGACGGACGCCGGCGCGTCGTCGCCGAGCAGCCGCTCCTTCGCCGCGCGGCAGCGCTCGACGAGCTGCGACAGGCTCGCGGCCGACAGCCGCGTGCCGGGCTCGGTCAGCCGCGTCTCGACCAGGCGCGCGAGCGCGAGGTCCATGTTGTCGCCGCCGAGCATCAGGTGATTGCCGACGCCGACGCGCGTGAAGGCCGGCTCGCCGTCGCCGCCCGGCGCGACATCGACGAGCGTGAGATCGGTCGTGCCGCCGCCGACGTCGCAGATCAGCACGCGCCGCGCCGCGGCGAACGTATCGCGCAGCGTGTCGCGCTGGCCGTACAGCCAGTCGTAGAACGCGGCTTGCGGCTCTTCCAGCAGCCGCAGCGCGGGCAGCTTCGCGCGCCGCGCGGCCTCGACCGTCAATGCGCGCGCGCCGTCGTCGAACGACGCGGGCACCGTCAGGATCACGTCCTGCTTCGCGAGCGGCGCATCGGGAAAACGCGTGTCCCATGCGTCGCGCACGTGCGCGAGGTAGCTCGCGCTCGCGTCGACCGGCGACACCTTGTCGACGCCGTCGGCCGCGCCCCACGGCAGGATCGGCGCGAGCCGGTCGACCGCCGCATGCGACAGCCAGCTCTTCGCGCTCGACACGAGCCGGCCCGACACCTGCGCGCCAAGCGTGCACGCGTAGCGGCCGATCACGGCCGGCGGCGCACCGGCGGCGTTCGCTTGCGCATCGGCCGCCCACGGCAGCCGCAGCGCATCCGGCGGCAGCTCGCCCGCGGCCGGGTGATAACGCACCGACGGCAACAGCGGCTGCGCGGCCACCGCGCCGGGGCCGACCAGTTGCTCGACGTCGAACACGCGAATCGCGTCGGAACCGGCCTCGACGTACGCGACGACCGTATTGCTCGTGCCGAGGTCGATGCCGACCGTATAACGCTTCATCGCGCTCAGGCGGCGCCGCGCACGTCGAACTCGACCTTCCAGCGCTCGTTCGTGCCGCTCGGGATCGCCTCGAGTTCGAGCGTGCCGGCCTCGGTCACGCGCGCGTGCAGCTTCACCGGCACGACTTCGCCGACCGTGCGGCCTTCCGCGGGCAGCGTCGCCTGGATTTCCTCCAGCTCCTGCAGCTCCTCCGGCGACCAGTAGTCGAGCAGCGTGCCGACCTGGTCCTGGCGGCGCACCGACGAACCGAAGAAACGGAACTGCACCGGTTCGCCGACGACGAGGCCGAACTCCTGCGGCGGCAGCGCCGCGTCCGAGCCCTCTTCCATCCCGAACGGCGCGACGCACAGCGCCTGTACCGGCGGTTCGAGCCCCGGCACGGCAGGCATCGCCGATTCGATCGCGACGTAGTACGCGCGCGCCGTACCGCCGCGAATGCGCACGCCGCGGCCGCGCTTCACGTAGCCGTAGTACGCCGCGCCGCGCGCGACCGCGAGATCGAGATCCGCGCCTTCGAGCAGGCGGGCGGGCGGCGCGCCTTCGGCCGCGAGCCAGCTGTTGAGCGTATCGAGCACGCGCTGCGTGAGCAGCGTCGACTTGAACACGCCGCCGTTGAACAGCACGGCGGTCGGATGCAGGAACGTCGCGCCTTGCGGCAGCGTGCGCTGCACGCCTTCGAGCGAATCGAGCGCCGCGACCTGGCGGCCGAGGAACGCCGCGAGATGACGCGTGATGCCCGCGTCCTGCGCATACGGCAGGCCAAGCTGCGTCAGGCCGACCCGCGCGCGGCTCACCGGGCGCGCGCTCGCATCGACCTGCGGGAAGAAACCGTCGAGGATCGTCTGCGTCAGTTCGGCGCGCGTGAGCTCGGTGCGGATCGAACCGCCGATCAGCTTCGAGCCGCGGCTCGGCACGACAAGCGGCACCGCGTCGGTCGTCGGGTCGGACAGCAGCGTTTCCTTCGCCGAACGGCACGCGTACGTCAGCGCCCGCAGTTGCCACGGATCGGCCTGCGTGCCCTGCTGCGCAAGCTTACGCGCGACCACGTGCGCGAGCGCGAGGTCCATGTTGTCGCCGCCGAGCAGGATGTGCTCGCCGACCGCCACGCGGTGCAGTTCGAGATTGCCGTCGCGCTCGACCACCGCGATCAGCGACAGGTCGGTCGTGCCGCCACCGACGTCGACGCACAGGATCAGGTCGCCGACCTGCACCTGCTTGCGCCAGCCGCCCTGGCTCTTCTGGATCCAGCTGTACAGCGCGGCCTGCGGCTCCTCGAGCAGCGTCATCCGCGAATAGCCGGCGGCACGGGCGGCCTCGGCCGTCAGTTCGCGCGCGGCCGGGTCGAACGACGCGGGAATCGTGACCGTCACGTCCTGGTCGGCGAACGGCGCGTCGGGATGCGCGTGGTCCCACGCCTCGCGCAGGTGCGTCAGGTAGCGGATCGAGCTTTCCAGCGGCGACACGCGCGCCACTTCCGGCGGCGCATCGCTCGGCAGGATCGCCGCGCGGCGGTCGACGCCCGGATGGCACAGCCAGCTCTTCGCGCTCGACACGAGGCGGATCGGCGTGCCGGCGCCGCGCGTGCGCGCCATCTCGCCGACCGCGAAGCCGCGCGAGGCCGTCCACGGCAGCGTCAGGTCGCCCTGCGTCAGCTCGCTTTCATGCGGCAGGTAGAGGAACGACGGCAGCAGGTCGCGCGATTCCAGCGCGCCGGGCGCGGTCAGCTGCGCGATCGGCAGCACCTGCTGCGTGATGTTTTCGCCGTCGCTGGCGCTGCTGTCGACATACGACAGCGCGCAGTGGGTCGTCCCGAGGTCGATACCGATCGAATAGCGCGGATCGCTCACAGTTCCACCTCCGCCGGTGCGACCACCGAGGCGTCGTGGCTGCCCGTCAGCTTCGGCAGGCGCACGTCGGCCACCCGCCAGCCGCGATGGCTGACGGTGCCCGTGAACGGCGCGGCGCCGACCACGTTGCCCGTCACGCGCACGGCCGTCGCGTCGAAGCCGGCCGGCAGCGTCACGCGGCTGCCTTCGGCTTCGTCGCGCACCGGCACGATCGTGAAGTGTTCGCGCAGCGCGGCGCGGCAGCCGTCGTGCACGAGGCGCGCGGCCGCGCCGATGTCGGCGTCCGCGTAGCCGGCGATGTCTTCCTCGACGAAGTCGATGAAGCGTGCATCGCGCTGCAGCAGGCCGAGCAGTTGCAGCGCGGCCTGCGGGCTCGCTTCGCGCAGCTCGGGCGCCGGCGCCTTCACGGGTGCGGGCGCAGGTGCAACGGGCGCGGCAGCCGGGGCCGGGGCGACCGGTGCCGGGGCGCCATCGCGCACGCGCAGCACGCCGGCGGCGAACTCGCGGTTGCCGAGCACGGAGAAGAACGTGCCGACGGCCAGCGACAGCCGGCCGAAGAAGGACAGGTTGGATTCGGGCATGGGGTCTGGACTCCTGTGGGCTCGCGCCATGGCGAGCGATCTTGCCTGGGCGCCCGGCGACGGCGTGCGGATGACGCACTGCCGCCGCCCGGCGCGTGATTGGGTCGCGCCCTCGCGGGTGCGGAAAACCCGTATTTTGCCCTGTGGCGGGCGAACCGGGCAGAAGTTGGGGGACAGAACATCGCGGCGCGGCGGTTTCGGCCGCGTGGAATCGCGCTCGATCGCCCGCCACGCGCGAGCGATTGCGATGCTGCGGCGCGTCAGCGCGGCTGGCGCAGCCGGGCCGCCTTCGCATCGAAATCGCGCGACAGCATGCCGAGCGTGACCTCGCCGAAGCGCGCCGGCAGCGATGCTTCGGTGTCCTTCAGCGCGGCCGCCAGACGCGCGTCGACGGCCTGCTCGACCCGGGCATTTGGGCGCGTCCTCGGGTACCCGGTCGGAAAACAGCGGCGGCAAGCCGGCCGCGCGACGGTCGTGCCCATCGATGCGCTGTTCGCCGGCGCGCGCACCGGGATGGCGAGCGACCTTGCGCAGCAGCTCGGCTGCGCGTTCGACGAAGGGCCGCGGGGCCACGCGATTCGCGTCGACGCGCGGAAGCGGACGAGCGTCGCCGGCGTGTATGCGGCCGGCGTGGGCGTACACCGGTCGCTGATCTTCGGGCTCGGCGCGTGACGGAACCTCGCGCGGCAGGTCGCATCGCCGCCGATGGCTTCGTCGCCCGATGTGCGGTTTAATGTCCGGCACTTACCGCATCGAGAGCCATGAAATAAATGCTCGACCTCGACGACCTGCGACTCGTCCGCGCGATCGGCGCGTCGCGTTCATTGGCCGCCGCCGCGCGCCTGCTCGATCTCACGCCGCCCGCCGTGACGATTCGCCTGCAGCGGATGGAAGCGCGCCTGAACGCGCGGCTCGCCGTGCGGCAGCCGAAAGGGATCGCGCTGACCGACGAAGGGCAGCGGCTGTATCAGGAAGCCGTCGGCATACTCGAACGCATGGAGGCGTTGCCGGCCAGCATCGCGGGCGATCACGGCGACGTGCAGGGCACGCTGCGCGTCGTCGCCCCGCTCGGCTTCGGGCGCAAGTACGTCGCGCGGATCGTGCGCGACGTGCAGCGTGCGCATCCGAAGCTCGAAATCTCGCTGCACCTGTCGGACAGCCCGTTGACCAGCGCATCCGGGGCGGACGTGGTCGTCCACGTCGGCAGCCTCAAGTCTTCTTCGTGGGTCGGTTATCCGCTCGCGCCCAACGAGCGCTTCCTGTGCGCGAGCCCGGGCTACGCACGCCGCATCAAGGACCTGAATCATCCGTCCGACCTCGCGCGCCACGACTGCCTGTGTCTGCGCGAGAACGACGAGGACATCCCGCGCTGGCGCTTCACGCCCGGCGGCGACGTCAACGGCGAGTCGCGGCGGTCTGTCGTCATTCGCGTGACCGGCGCGCTGTCGTCGAACGACGGCACCGTCATCACCGAATGGGCATTGGCCGGGCTCGGCATCGTCGAACGCTCCGAGTGGGATGTCGCGCCGTTGCTGGCGAGCGGCAAGCTCGTCCGGTTGTTGCCGGACTGGCGCCTGCCGCCCGCGCCGGTAACGGCACTGCTGCCGTCCCGTACCGGCCGCTCCGCGCGACAACGGGTCTTTCTCGAAGCCGCGCGGCGGTTTCTCGATCCGCCGCCGTGGCGTGGCAAGGCCTGAGCGATTCGACAGATTAAATCGCGCTTAATGGCGGATTAGCGCGGCGTTAAACACGATGCGCGCCAACTGCCCTACTGTGTCCGCGTCGACAACCTCGCCATCGAACGCCTCGTGGACCTTCACACCCTCAACACCCCGGCCGCATTGATCGATGTCGGCCGCATGCATCGCAACATCGCGCGCATGCAGGCGCATCTGGACGCACTCGGCGTCACGTTCCGGCCGCACGTCAAGACCACCAAGTGCCGGCCCGTCGTCGACGCGCAGATCGCGGCCGGCGCGCAGGGCATCACGGTGTCGACGCTCAAGGAAGCCGAACAGTTCTTCGCGGGCGGCATCCGCGACATCGTCTACGCGGTCGGCATGGTGCCCGCCAAGCTCGGCCACGCGCTTGCGCTGCGCCGGCAAGGCTGCGACCTGAAGATCGTCGCCGACAGCCTGCCGGCGGCCCTCGCCATCGCCGAATTCGGGCGCGCACACGACGAGCGCTTCGAGGTATGGATCGAGGTCGACGTCGACGGCCACCGCTCGGGCATCCTGCCCGACGCCGACCTGCTGATCGACGTCGGCCGCGCGCTGGTCGACGGCGGCATGCTGCTCGGCGGCGTGCTGGCCCATGCGGGCTCCAGCTACGAATGCGACACGCACGACGCGCTGGTCGCGATCGCCGAACAGGAGCGCAGCCGCACCGTGCGGGCCGCGGAACGCCTGACAGCGGCCGGGCTGCCCTGCCCGGTCGTGAGCATCGGCTCGACGCCCACGGCGCTGTCCGCGCAACGCCTCGACGGCGTGACCGAGGTGCGCGCGGGCGTGTACGCGATGTTCGATCTCGTGATGCACAACATCGGCGTGTGCGACCTGTCGGACATCGCGCTGTCGGTGCTGACCACCGTGATCGGCCATCAGGAAGAGAAAGGCTGGGCGATCGTCGATGCGGGCTGGATGGCGATGAGCCGCGACCGCGGCACGCAGCGCCAGGCGCGCGACTTCGGCTACGGGCTGGTCTGCACCGAAGGCGGCGACGTGCTCGGCGACTACGTGATGAGCGCGGCCAACCAGGAGCACGGGATCGTGTCGTGCACGGGTGCGCCGGACACGGGCATCGCGCAGCGGTTTCCGATCGGCACGCGCCTGCGCATCCTGCCGAATCACGCGTGCGCCACCGGCGCGCAACACCCGGAATACCAGGCCGTCGACGCCGACGGCCTCGCGCAGACCTGGCCGCGCTTCTACGGGTGGTAGGCGAGCCCCGTCATCCGCGCCGCTTGGCATACGCATTGACTATTTATCCAAATCTGGACAAACTTTAAAACTTTCCGCCTCACGCTACGCCGCAAAGGCGTACCCGACATGCCGACAGACGCCCGACTCCTTCTTCTCGACCGCGACGCCGTCGAACCCGCCCTTCGGGCCGAACAGGTGATGGCGGCGGTCCGCGAAGCCTTCGTGCTGCACAGCCAGCGGGCCGGGCGCGTGTTTCCGGTGGTGCGCGAGAAGCTGCATACCGGCGGCGTGTTCGGCATCAAGTCGGGCGACGTCGCGGGCCAGGACCTGCTCGGTTTCAAGGCGGCCGGGTTCTGGCCTGGCAACCGGCGCGCCGGCGGCGAGCCGCATCAGGCCACCGTCGCGCTGTTCGATCCGGCCACGGGCCGCCCGCTGTGCATCCTGGACGGCAACGCGATCACCACCGCGCGAACCGGCGCCGCCGGCGGCCTCGGGCTGCAACAGCTGGCCCGCCGCGACAGCACGCGGATCTGCGTGTTCGGCACGGGCGTGCAGGCGCGCGTGCAGCTCGACTATGCACTCAGGCTGCTGCCGCAACGGTGCACGGTGCGGTACGTGAACGTCGGCGGCGAGCCGGACCCGGCGTTCGAATCGGCCTTCCTGACGCGCTGCACGATCGGCGTCGCGCGCGAGCGGAACGACGCGGTAGCCGACAGCGACGTGGTGATCACGGCCACGCCCGGCGGCGGCGCATTGTTCGACGCGGATGCGGTGCAACCGGGCACCCATCTGACCTGCGTGGGCACCGATACCGCGGGCAAGCGCGAACTCCCGGCCGGCGTGCTGGAACGCGCGCGCATTTTCGTCGACGATCACGATCAGGCGCGCGGCATCGGCGAGTGCCAGTGGGCGCCCGATTTGCCGCGCACCGAAATCGGTGACATCCTCGCCGGTGCGGCGTCGGTCGACCGTGCCGCGCACGACATCACCGTGTTCGACATGACGGGGCTCGCGCTTCAGGATCTGACCGTCGCGCGCTTCCTGTATCGGCACGCCATCGACAACGGCGCCGGAACCTCCGTTCCGTGGCCGTGGTAAGCCACCCTCATCGCTCGACCGCCATGCGTCTCGCCAAAGTGTCCGCCCTCTCGTTCGATCTCGACGACACCCTGTGGCCGTTCGGGCCGTCGGTCGTCCGAGCCGAGGCGATGCTGCGCGCGTGGCTGATCGAACACGCGCCCAATACGGCGAGCGTGCTGCCCACGCAACAGGCATTGAGCGAACTCCGCGAGGAATACGAACGGCTGCGCCCGGATCTCGCCGGCGACTTTCGCGCGATGCGAATCGGCTCGATCCGGCTGGCGCTGGCGCGCGCGAACGAAGACGTCGCGCTGACCGACGCCGCGTACGACGTGTTCTATGCCGCCCGGAACCGCGTCGAATTCTACGACGACGCGTGGCCCGCGCTGACGTGGCTGAGCGCGCGCTTTCCGTTGATTGCCGTGACCAACGGCAACGCGGATCTCCGGCTGACCGGCGGCGGCGAATTCTTCCGCACGACGCTCAGCGCGCGGGCATTCGGCTTCGCGAAGCCGGAACCCGAGATCTTCCACGCGGCGGCGGACGCACTCGACGTGCGCCCGGCCGAACTGCTGCATGTCGGCGACGATTTCCACCTCGACGTCGTCGGCGCACTGAACGCGGGGCTTCAGGCCGCCTGGGTCGTGCGCGATCCTCGTCCGGAAGAAGGCCACACGCCGCGGCAGGCCGCGACGCCGCACCTCACGCTGCGCGACCTGTCGATGCTGTGCCGCGCGCTCGGCGGCCCCGACGACGGGTCGTGACCGCCACCGGGCGCGGCGCATGCCCGCCTCGTGGCGTCATGCGGCCTTGCGTGCGTCCGCGATCCGCTGCGGCGCCTTCGGCCGTGCGTACAGCCGGTCGAGATACGCGCGCAACTGCGGGAACGGTTCGATCAGTCGGCATTCGCTCGCCCAGTCGATCAGGTAGACCGTCACGCAATCGGCCACCGTCAGCGCATCGCCGACGATAAATTCGCGCCCCTCGAGATGCTTGTCGAGGAGCGCGGCCATCGTCGTGAAATCCTCGCTCGCCAGCGCGATATCGGCCGGCGAGCGCTTCTCCGGCGGATAGAGGAACGAATGCCGCGTGATCCGCCACAGCGGCTGCTCGAGCTCCGTCACCGCGAACATGACCCACCGGTAGGCCTCCGCGCGCAGCGCCGGATCCGCCGGCAGCAGCCCTTTTTCCGGATACTTGTCCGCGAGATACAGCACGATCGCGGCCGACTCGGGAATCACGAGGTCGCCGTCCACCAGCACGGGCACCTTGCCGGCCGGGTTGAGGCGCAGGAAGTCGGGCCGCTTGTGCTCGCCCTGGAGCAGATTGACCGACACGAATTCGAAATCCGCATCGAGTTCCTTCAGCCCCCATAACGCACGCTGCGAGCGCGTGCCGGCAAATCCGTAAAGCTTCATCGCCAGTCTCCATCCAGAATGTCGGGAATCAGTCCGCAGGGCGGCCAGCGCGCATCGACGCGACACGCGGCGCCCGGCAGGACGGGTCGCTCACGCACCGGGAATCGCCAGCACGGGCATCACGTCGACCGACACGCCCGGGAACAGCGTGAAATGCGGATGGCCCTCGAACATCGCGGCCGCCGCGTCGTGCGACGCCGCGCGCACGACGGTAAACCCGCTCAGCGCGTTGGCGGTGTCCTTGATGCCGGTCGCGTCGATGGTCTTGGTCTTGCCGAGCGGCCCGCCCATCTCGACGATCGCATCGCGATGCCGGTCGACCCACGCATGCCATGCGGCAATGCCGTCCCGCTCGCGCGTGCGCCGCTCCGCCTCCGACAGCGCCACCCACGCCTTCATGGCCGGGCTATCCTTCGTTCCGAGAAATACGGCGAGATACAACTGCTGTTGCGCACTCATGCCTGCTCCTCCGATGACGGACGCGGCGGGCTGCCGCCCCTTGACCTTGACACAATAGGTTGATATCAACATAATTGCAACATGGCACGAAAAGAAACGCTTCCTTTCGAAACGACGCTGATGGTGCGCGATTGCTGCCTGTGCCTGCACATGCAGCGCGCGGCGCGCAATCTCGCGCGCATCTTCGACGATGTGCTGCGCCCGCTCGATCTCACCAACGGCCAGTTTTCGCTGCTGATGTCGCTGAACCGGCCGCAACCGGCCCCGATGAAATCGGTCGCGTCGCTGCTCGCGATGGACCGCACCACGCTCACGGCCGCGCTCAAGCCGCTCGAGCGGCGCGGCCTCGTCACGATCGCGCAGGATCCGGACGACCGCCGCAGCCGCCTGCTCGAACTGACGCCGGCCGGCCGCGACCTGCTGGCCGAAGCGTTCCCGTTGTGGCAGCAAACGCATGCCGAGATCGAGCAGCCTTTCGCGCCGGGCGACGTCGATCGGTTGCGCGACCAGTTGCGCATGCTGTCGGTCGATCCGTCGACACCCGGCTGAACCGGCGCGCGAACCCGGTGGCGGGCGCGCTTACTTCCTGCCCTTCTTCGGCAACAGCAGTTGCGCGAATTCCTGCAGGAACCGCGCGGCCCCGTACGCGTGCAGCGCCCGACCGCTGCTCAGCGCGCCGTCGATGACCGTCGCGAGCCGCAGCGCGAAGGTTTCCGGGTCGTCGACCCGCAGCGCGCCCGCCAGCTCCGTCAACCGGCGCCGCAGTTCCTGCTTGTGCGCGACCGCGACCTTGCGGGCCGGATGACTGTCGTCCGCGTATTCCGCGGCGATGTTGATCTGCGGGCAGCCGCGATAGCCGGGCCGCTCGATGCGCTCGCCCAGCCATTGAAGCTGCGCGTCCAGCTCTTCGCGCGGCGTGCGCTTGTAGCGCTGCGCCACCGCATCCCAATGCGCCCAGAAATCGGCGTCCTCGCGCAACAGGAACGCCTCGATCAGGTCGTCCTTCGTCGCGAAATGACGATACAGGCTCGTCTTCGCGACGCCCGCCTGCGCGACGATCAGGTCCACGCCGACCGCGCGCGTGCCTTCCCGGTAGAACAGCGCGCTGGCCGTCTGCAGAATGCGTTCGCGCGTATCGGGCACGCTCCCGTGTGCATCCATGTCCTTTTTCATCGAAGCCCGGCCGTCCTGGCCGCCGTTACCGCAACAGGGGCTCCGATCATAGCACCGTGATCTTGACGACGCTACAGGTCTGTACTATAAAACAGACCGTTCTGTATCGGATTGGGTCATGGACGATCGAATGACGGTTGCAGTCTATGGCGCCGCCGGTCACACCGGGCGGTTCGTGGTGGCCGAGCTGGCCCGGCGCGGCCTTCGCGCGCTCCGCGTCGGCCGCGACGCCGCGCGGCTTGCCGAAGACGGCGCCGATGCGGCGCCGGCGCGCGTCGCCGCGATCGACGATGCGGCCGCGCTCGACGCCGCGTTGCGCGGCGCGGATGCCCTGATCAACTGCGCGGGCCCCTACCTCGATACCGCGCTGCCGCTGGCCGAGGCGGCGCTGCGCGCCGGCATCCCCTATCTCGACCTGACGGCCGAACAGCCGTCGGTGCTGGCGCTGACCGAACACGTCGACGCCCGCGCGCGGGCCGCGAACCTGACCGTCGTGCCGGCCGCCGCGTTCTACGGCGGCCTGGCCGACCTGCTCGTCACGGCGGTCGCCGACCGCGATCGACCGATCGACCGCGTCGACATCGCGATCGGGCTCGACCGCTGGCACCCGACGCGCGGCACGCGCGTGACGGGCGAACGCAATCGCGCGGTGAGGCTCGTGCAGCAAGGCGGAAAGCCGACGCCGGTGCCGTCGGCCGCACGCGAGCGCGTGTGGCCGTTTCCGCCGCCGATCGGTACTGTCGACGTGACGCTGCTGCCGTTTTCGGAAGTCATGACACTGGCGCGTCATCTGCGTATCGATACGATCGATTCCTGGCTCGCGACGCGCGCGCTGCGCGACGTGCGCGATGCCGCCACGCCGCCGCCCGCGCCGGCCGACGCACTGGGCCGCTCGGCCCAGCAATTCGCGATGGACGCGATCGCCGCGCAGGGCGGCACGACGCATCGCGCGATCGCGTCGGGCCGCGACATCTACGCGGTCAGCGCGCCGATCATCGTCGAGGCGGCCGTGCGCCTGGTCACCGGCAAGACGCGGGTGTCAGGCGGCGTGCGCAGCCTCGGCGAACTGTTCGACGCGCGCGATTTCCTCGCGGCGCTCGATACCGTGGCAGTATCGTTCGGCACGACGACCGATCCGGTTTTCACCAGGAGGAGCAAGCATGGGCAGCAATGAGAAAGGCGCGACGTTCCGGTCGCTACACCGCGCGGGCCAGCCGCTGGCGCTGTTCAACGTGTGGGATGCCGGCAGCGCGCGCACGGCGGCCGACGCGGGCGCCGTCGCGCTGGCGACCGGCAGCTGGTCGGTCGCGGCGGCGAACGGCTTCACCGACGGCGAGCAGATGCCGCGCGCGCTGATGATGGAGGTGCTCGAACGGATCACGCGCGCGACGAGCCTGCCCGTCACCGTCGATCTCGAAAGCGGATACGGCGAGCGGCCGGAGGATGTCGGCGACACGATCACGCTGAGCATCCAGGCCGGCGCGATCGGCTGCAATCTCGAAGACAGTATTCCCGCGACGGGTGCACTGCGCGACGTCGACGAAGCGGCAGCCCGTCTCGCGGCGGCACGGCAGGCGGCCGATCGCGCGGGCGCGGATTACTTCATCAACGCGCGCACCGACGTGTTCTTCACGGTCGCGGCCGAGGCGCACGACGAACGCCTGCTCGACGCAACGCTGGCGCGCGCTCGTGCCTACGCGGCGGCCGGTGCCGACGGCCTGTTCGTGCCGGGTCTTCGCTCGCCGGCGCTCATCCGCGCGCTGACGGCCGCATCGCCGCTGCCCGTGAACGTGATGCGCGTGTCGGAAGCGCCGACGCTCGCGGAACTCGCCGACTACGGCGTGGCGCGCATCAGCCACGGGCCGTATCCGTACCTGCAGGCCATGAAGACGCTCGCGTCGATGATCAAGGAAAGCCGCTAGCGGATGCGCGGCACGGTCGCGCACGGCGTGCGCACCGCCTACGCTGCGGGTGGTGCCGCGCAGCCATTCGGGCGATCGTGATGGGCCGCCACCGGGACGTGCCGATGACCAACGATGCGGCACCGGGCTGTTTCGGCTGTGGCATCGACATGGCTCCGCGCGAAGGGCCACGCAACCTGCCGCATCCGAGGTTCGCTCGGCTCGGCATGCAGCCGTTCGCGCCGACCGGGGCGTCGTGTCGCGCAGCCTGCTGCGGCGCGTGCATCGTGAATCGGTCGGCCGCGCGATCGACGACGCAGCCCGGCAGTTGCTCGACGCACGCGCGGATGCGCCGGGCAATGCTCAGGACGCCTTGATGAAATCGATGAACGCGCGCAGTGCCGGCGGCACGAGCCGCCGCCCCGGGTAGTACAGGAAGGGCCCCGGGAACGGCCGCCACCACGGTTCGAGCACCCGTTCGAGCGCGCCGCTGTCGAAATGCGGGCGCACCCACTCTTCGAACAGATGCAGGATGCCCGTACCGGCGAGCGCCGCATCGACCAGCAATTCCGACGCGCCGCCGATCTGGACCAGCAGCGGCCCGGCGGCCGGCTCGACCCGCACGACTTCGCCGTCGCGCTCGAACTCCCACGGCAGCATCGCGCCGCTCGCGAAGCGCCCGCGCAGGCACTTGTGGTCGAGCAGGTCGCGCGGATGCCGCGGCCGGCCGTGCCGGTCGAGATAACCGGGCGCCGCCGCGGTCGCGAACCGCTGGACGCGCGGCCCGATCGGCACCGCGATCATGTCCTGCTCGAGCCGTTCGTCGTAGCGGATGCCCGCGTCGCAGCCGGCCGCCAGCACGTCGACGAAACTCTCGTCGGCGATCACTTCCAGCCGGATATCCGGGTACGCGTCGAGAAAGCGCGGCACGATCGCGGGCAACACGAGCCGCGATGCGCTGACCGGCACGTTGAGCTTCAGCGTGCCGGCCGGTCGGTCGCGGAATTCGTCGATATCGTCCAGCGCCGCCGCCACTTCGGTCAGCGCGGGCCCGAGGCGCGCGAGCAGGCGCTCGCCGGCTTCGGTGGGCACGACGCTGCGCGTCGTGCGATGCAGCAGCCGCACGCCGAGCCGCGCTTCCAGCCGGCGCACGGCCTCGCTCAGCCCCGATGCGCTGAGGCCCGTCATGCGTGCGGCGTCGCGGAATCCGCCGGCGCGTGCCACGGCCATGAACGCGTTCAGATCGCCCAGATCGGTTTGCATTGTTCGCCTTTTCGTACAGCCCGTACGGATTATGACGGCTTATCGCGCAGACGGCTCGTCCCTATGCTGGGCGCATTCATCTCATCGACAGGAGTACGGTCATGCCCGACATTCACCCCACCGCCACCTTCAGGCTCGGCGATCGCCACGTCAAACGCATCGGCTACGGCGCGATGCAGCTCGCGGGGCCCGGGGTATTCGGCCCGCCGAAGGATCGCGACGCGGCATTGAAGGTCTTGCGCGAAGCCGTCGAATCCGGCGTCGATCATCTCGACACCAGCGATTTCTACGGCCCGCACGTGACCAACCAGTTGATCCGCGAAGCACTGCATCCGTATCGCGACGATCTCGTGATCGTCACCAAGATCGGCGCGCGACGCGGCGACGACGCGTCGTGGCTGCCCGCGTTCGCACCCGACGAACTGGAACGGGCCGTGCACGACAACCTGCGCAACCTGGGGCTCGATGTGCTCGACGTCGTCAACCTGCGCATCATGTTCGACCCGCACGGGCCGGCCGAGGGATCGATCGAAGCGCCGCTCGCCACGCTCGCCGAACTGCAGCGGCGCGGGCTCGTGCGGCACATCGGCCTGAGCAACGTCACGCCCGCGCAGGTCGCACAGGGCCGGCGCCTCTGCGACATCGTCTGCGTGCAGAACCACTACAACATCGCGCATCGCGGCGACGATGCGCTGATCGACTCGCTTGCCCGCGACGGCATCGCTTACGTGCCGTACTTTCCGCTCGGCGGCTTCTCGCCGCTGCAGTCGTCGACGCTGTCCGGCGTGGCGGCCCGTACCGGCGCGACGCCGATGCAGGTCGCGCTGGCGTGGCTGCTGCGCCGCGCGCCGAATCTCCTGCTGATTCCCGGCACGTCGTCGGTCGCGCATCTGCGCGAGAACCTCGCGGCAGCCGACCTCGATCTGCCGGCGGACGCGCTCGCGGCGCTCGACCGCATCGCGGGTGCCGGCGCCGCCTGACGCGCGGACGATCGCCGGGCGGCCCGTG
>NZ_JAAGPK010000137.1:0-21628 GCF_017104685.1 Burkholderia sp. Tr-20355
ACTAATTAAAGTTGGTTTTTTGTTCAGGCAGCGAACAGCATCCGAGAGCGCAGTTCGTGACAGGAGTTCAGACGTGTGCTCGTCCGATCTAGCATGCCGAACACCCACGCGTCGACGCCGTCGCGCGCGGCGTCGCGCCGCAGCGCCGCGTCGGGCGCGACTTCGCCGAACACGGTCACGCACAGGTTCAGCGGCCCGCTCGTCGTGTCGCCGCCGATCAGCTCGCAGCCGTAGCGCTCGGCGAGCGCGAACAGCCCGTTGCTGAAGGCCTCGAGCCACGCCGCGTCGGCGCGGGGCAGCGCGCAGGCGAGCGTGAACGCGCGCGGTTCGGCGCCCATCGCCGCGAGATCGGACAGGTTGACCGCGAGCGTCTTGTGGCCGAGCGCGTCGGGCGCGACATCGGGAAAGAAATGGCGGCCTTCCACCAGCATGTCCGTCGAAATGGCCAGCAATTTCCCGGATCGCGGCGTGATCAGCGCGCAATCGTCGCCGATCCCGAGCGTCGACGCGCGCGCCCCCTGCGCGGCGCGGCGCGTGAAGAAGCGTTCGATCAGCGAAAACTCGGAGAGGGCGGCTGGCACGTCGGGCGATCCGGAACGGTTGAAGGAACGGCATTGTACGAGGCGAACGGCGGCGCTTCTGCACCATCCGGTACATTTTTGTCGCGGCTGTTGCACCCGAATCGCCGGTCTGGCGGCCGATGATTGGCGCTACAATGCCGTCGAACAGTTATTCTAATCCGCCCGTCACGAGACACATGTCCACCCAAGCCTCCTCCAAAGCCAAGCTCCGCGAAGCCGCACTCGACTATCACGAATTCCCGACGCCCGGGAAAATTGCGATCGCCCCGACCAAGCAGATGATCAACCAGCGCGACCTCGCGCTCGCGTACTCGCCGGGTGTGGCGTACGCGTGCGAGGAGATCGTCGAGAATCCGCTCAACGCCGCGCGCTTCACCGCGCGCAGCAACCTGGTCGGCGTCGTCACGAACGGCACGGCGGTGCTCGGTCTCGGCAACATCGGCCCGCTCGCGTCGAAGCCGGTGATGGAAGGCAAGGCCGTGCTGTTCAAGAAGTTCGCGGGCATCGACGTGTTCGACATCGAGCTGAACGAGTCGGACCCGCACAAGCTCGTCGACGTGATCGCCGCGCTGGAGCCGACCTTCGGCGGGATCAACCTGGAAGACATCAAGGCGCCGGACTGCTTCATCGTCGAGCGCGAAGCGCGCAAGCGAATGAAGATCCCGGTGTTCCACGACGACCAGCACGGCACCGCGATCGTCGTGGCCGCGGCCGTCACGAACGGCCTGAAGGTCGTCAACAAGGACATCAAGAAGGTCAAGCTCGTCGCCTCCGGCGCGGGCGCGGCGGCGCTCGCGTGTCTCGACCTGCTGGTCGACATCGGCCTGCCGCTCGAGAACATCACGGTGACCGACCTGGCCGGCGTGGTTTACAAGGGCCGCACCGAGCTGATGGATCCGGACAAGGAGCGTTTCGCGCGCGAAACCGACGCCCGGACGCTGGCCGAAGTGATCGACGGCGCGGACATCTTCCTCGGCTTGTCGGCCGCGGGCGTGCTGAAGCAGGAGATGGTGAAGGGCATGGCCGAGCGTCCGCTGATCCTCGCGCTCGCGAACCCGACGCCGGAAATCCTGCCCGAAGCGGCGCTCGAAGTGCGCCCCGACGCGATTCTCGCGACCGGCCGCACCGACTACCCGAACCAGGTCAACAACGTCCTGTGCTTCCCGTTCATCTTCCGCGGCGCGCTCGACGTCGGCGCGACGACGATCACGCGTGAAATGGAGATCGCGGCCGTCAACGCGATCGCCGAGCTGGCCCAGCACGAGCAGAGCGACATCGTCGCGACCGCGTACGGCATCCAGGATCTGTCGTTCGGGCCCGAATACCTGATCCCGAAGCCGTTCGATCCGCGCCTGATCGTGAAGATCGCGCCGGCCGTCGCGCAGGCCGCGATGGACGGCGGCGTCGCGACGCGCCCGATCGAGGACATGGAAGCCTACAAGCAACACCTGCAGCAGTTCGTGTATCACAGCGGCACGACGATGAAGCCGATCTTCCAGATCGCGCGCGCCGCGTCGGAAGAGAAGAAGCGCGTGGTGTTCGCGGAAGGCGAGGAAGAGCGCGTGTTGCGCGCCGTTCAGATCATCGTCGACGAGAAGCTGGCCAAGCCGATCCTGATCGGCCGCCCGTCGGTGATCGAGCACCGTATCCAGCGCTACGGCCTGCGCCTGACGCCGGGCACCGATTTCACGGTCGTCAACACCGAGCACGACGAGCGCTACCGCGACTTCTGGCAGACGTACTACAAGATGATGGCGCGCAAGGGCATCAGCGAGCAGCTCGCGCGCGTCGAGATGCGCCGCCGCACGACGCTGATCGGCTCGATGCTGGTGAAGAAGGGCGAAGCGGACGGGATGATCTGCGGCACGATCAGCACCACGCACCGCCACCTGCACTTCATCGACCAGGTGATCGGCAAGCGCCCGGGCTGCAGCGTGTACGCGGCGATGAACGGCCTCGTGCTGCCGGGCCGCCAGATTTTCCTCGTCGACACGCACGTGAACGTCGATCCGACCCCGGAGCAACTGGCCGAGATCACGATCATGGCGGCAGAGGAAGTGCGCCGCTTCGGCATCGAGCCGAAGGTCGCGCTGGTGTCGCACTCGAATTTCGGCACGAGCAACGCGCCTTCGGCGAAGAAGATGCGCGATACGCTCGCGATCCTGCAGGAAACCGCGCCGGAGCTGAAGGTCGACGGCGAAATGCACGGCGACGTCGCGCTCGACGCCGCGCTGCGCAAGGAAATCCTGCCGGAATCGACGCTGGAAGGCGAAGCGAACCTGCTGATCCTGCCCAACATCGACGCCGCGAACATCGCGTACAACCTGCTGAAGACGGCCGCCGGCAACAACATCGCGATCGGGCCGATCCTGCTGGGCGCCGCGCAGCCGGTGCACGTGCTGACCGAATCGGCGACCGTTCGCCGCATCGTCAACATGGCGGCGCTGCTGGTCGCCGACGTGAACGCGGCGCGCTGAGCCAAAACGAACGCGCCAGGCCGGTCGAACCGGCGTGGCGCGTCAGGAAAATTGTAAACAAAAGCAAAAAGAGGCGTGCCCGCAACGGGCACGCCGCCGGGCAGGGCGCAAACGCGCTTCCCGCAAGCAACAAGCAGCATCTCTCCACTCCAGACAGCGAGCGCGGCAGGGAGGCAGGTCCTGCCAACAGCGAGATGCCATCCGGATTTTATCCTATGTAAGATAAATGTAGTGTAATTTCGGTAAGAAATGCGCGATTCCGGGTATCGCGACGCTTTCGATTCCCAAACGGACATTGATTCGCGCGGCCAATAACGCTACGCTAACGCCTTTGTTGGTCGTCAACTACTTGATTTAACAGCGGGAACCCTGGTTCATGGCACGCAAGTGGCTCCGCAACGGCGCGCTCGCGTCCGTCTTCGCGATGTTCGCGATGGGTATCGTCGGCACGCCGACGGGCAGTCTGGTTTCCGCCGCTTACGCACGGGAGGCCGTTCCGGCCGACGTGGCCGCCAGCGGGCTCGATACGATTCCGGTTGCCAGTCTTCCGCGCGAGGCCGTGACCACGCTGGGCCTGATCGGCGCGGGCGGCCCCTATCCGTACGAGAAAGACGGCGTCGTATTCGGCAACCGCGAGCGGATCCTGCCGAAGGCGAAGCGCGGCTACTACCATGAGTACACGGTGCCGACGCCGCGTGCCCGCAATCGCGGGGCGCGCCGGATCGTCTGTGGCGGGCCCTTGCGCCGGATCGACAACTGTTACTACACGGGCGACCACTACAACAGTTTTAAACGTATTGTTGAATGACTTCGGGACGAATGGCATGAGCGACTCCATCTACGCGCACGATACGGCGGCGGCGGATCTGTTCGCTGCCGGCGACGGCAATCTGTTTCAGCGCGTGATCCAGCTGCACGCGGCGGCGCAGGCTGGCAGCACGCCGGAGCAACAGGAAGCCGAACCCGGGCTTTCATCGAACGAGGAGCCTATGAGCCTTTTCACGACCGTGCGACCCAATCTCGTGCAGTCGATCCGCGCGTTCCGCGTGCAGGATCTCGCCGACGAAGCCACCCGGCTCGGCCAGCACTTCCTGTTCGCGTATTGCGGCGCCGCGCAGTCGAAGCAGGAAGTGATGGAAACGATCGCGACGTCGTTCCTGTTCCCGAAGCATTTCGGGAAGAACTACGATGCACTGTACGACTGCCTGACCGACCTCGTCGCGAAGGCCGGCGCGCAGCCCGGTTTCGTGATCGTTCTCGAAGGGCTGCCGATCGCGCAGAAATTCGACAAGGAAGGGCGCGAGACGCTGCTCGACGTGTTCCGCGAGGCGGCCGAGTTCTGGGCCGAGCGCAAGGTCGCGTTCCGCGTGTTCTACTCGTTCGCGTAAGCACGCACCGGCCCGCGGCCGATCCGGCAGGAAGCCCGCCTCGAGCGGGCTTTTTTGCGCCTGCGCGATGCGTCCGGGCCGGTGCGCGCGCCGCTTGCCGACATCCGCCTTTCATCCGGCGCCGTTTTTCGGGACAATCCGGTCGGCCTGGCTGTGGCAGCCGCCGTACCGGGTGCGTACAACAAACCATCGAGAGAGGGCTGTCTTCCCATGAATATTTCCCGTTCCGCACGCGCCGTCGTGCTGCCCCTGCTGGTCGCGGCCGGCGCCGCGCATGCCGCGCCGCTGACGCCCGAGCAGACCGTCGACCTTTACATCGGCGCGCTCGTCAACGGCGACGTGTCGAAAGCGCGCGAATTCAACGACGCGGTTCGTGAGAGCTACAGCGGCAAGGACGCGCTCGACATCGGCGTGCTGTCGACGATGGGCGAGTCGATGCGCAGGGACATGGCCGACGGGATACTGGCGCCGATGCCGCCGAAGGCCAGTGCCGCGTTGCGTCCGTCGGTCGAGAGCATGGCCGCCGCGTATCAGCGCGCGCTCAATCGCTCGACATGCAAGACGACCGGGTCATCGCAGCAACCGAACCCGGACGTCGAGGGCGCGACGATCGCGACAGTCGAATTCGCGTGTCGCGTGGCCGATGCGGGGCCAGGCGCGAAGGCGCTGGAGGCGAAGCTGGGGCCGAATCGGCGCCTGAAGAGCGAGGCGGCGCGCATTGCGTCGCTCAAGACGATCTTCTCGGGCATCGCGCAGGTGCTGGACGACGCACCGGTGACGCATCCGGTGGCGGGCAAGATCGACATCTACAGCCTCAAGGAAGGCGGCTGGACGACCGGTAGTCCGGGAGACGTGCTGACGCCGGTGGTCGACGCGTTGTCCGATTCGATGCCGCACGGCTCGTCGAGCGACAAGTAACGTGCGACGAACCGCGGCGTCCGCGTCGCGTGCGAGCGGGGAAGGGCCGTGCTGCCTCGCGGCGGCACACCCCGCTCGTTACCACCCGCCCCAACGCGCGGCCAGCGCCGCGAGCACGGCCGCGCCGGCCGTTTCGGTGCGCAATACGCGCGGCCCGAGCGATAGCGCGGTGAAGCCGCGGGCGCGCGCCGCGTTTTCCTCGTCGGGCGACAGCCCGCCTTCGGGGCCGATCAGCAGCGTGACGGCGGCGGCGGGCGGCGTGCCGGGCAGCGACGCGAACGGGATGCTCGCGCGCGGCGACAGCAGCAGCCGCAGTTCGCCGTCGGCCGGTGCGGCCGGCAGCGCGTCGAGCCACGTATGGAAGCCGGCGACCGGCGCGACGTCGGGCACACGGTTGCGTCCGCACTGCTCGCACGACGCACGCACGACGCCGCGCCAGTGCGCGACGCGCTTGTCCGCGCGTTCGCCGGACAGCTTCACGACGCCGCGCGCGGTCGACAGCGGCACGACCGCCGCGACGCCAAGCTCGACGGCCTTCTCGATCACCCAGTCCATCTTGTCGCCGCCGGCGATTCCCTGCGCGAGCGTCACGCGATAGGGCGGCTCGGCTTCGGCCGGTTCGAACGTTTCGATCTGCGCGATCGCGTTGCGCTTGTCGATCTCGACGAGCCGGGCGCGGTACTGGCCGCCGGTGCCGTCGAACAGCGCGAGCACGTCGCCCGGCTGCAGGCGCAGCACCTGGGCGTGGCGCGCGACGTCGGCCGGCAACGCGAGCGTGGCGTCGGCGCGCAACGCGGCGTCGACGAAAAAGCGCGGCACGGCCGCGGTGGTGGTGGCTTCGTTCATGCGTGTTGCGGTGTCGGTCATGCGTCGAGACGGTGTCCAAGCGCCCATCGGTAGCCGTCGAGATCCTCGATCTGCGCGAAGCGGTCGCCCCAGAACTGGTCCTGCGGCGCGCTCAGCGATTTCGCGCCCGCGTCGAGCGCGCGCTGCCAGGTGGCGTCGACGTCGTCGACATACAGATAGAAGGATTGCGGCGCGGTCATGTTCGCGCTTCTCGGCGTGAGCGCGGTCGAGCCGAACGCGCCTTCGGGCGCGAACATCACGATCAGCTGGCCGCGGTAGGTCATCTCGACGTGCATGATCGCACCGTCCTCGTCGTGCACGTCGCGCAGCGCGAAGCCGAAGGCGGCCTTGAAGAAATCGATGGCCGCGCGCGCGTTGCGTACGGCCAGGTAGGGCGTCAACCAAGGCACGTTGGCCGGACGTGGATCGGTCATGAAAATCTCCTGTGGGACCAGGTGGGCGCTGCATCCGGGTCATTCCGGTTCCGCGTTTCGCACGGCGAACCATGCGCAACCCCACGGGAAAAACGGAACGATGCGGCCGCCCGGACGCTCAGCGGCGAACGCCCAGTGTATCGCGCAGCGCGCGCGGCAGGGCAAAGAGGGACGCATGCAACCGCGCATCGTAGTAGCGCAGGTCGTGGACGCGGCGGGCCGCGAGGCGATCGTCGATGTCGTGCGCGAACAGCGCGGCCGCGTCGAGCGTGTCGCTCGCGATCGCCATCAGCCACTGCGAGCCGTACAGCGGCACGTGCGCGGACAACGGATCGACGACCGCGAAGCTCGCGCGCAGGTCGTCGAGCAGTGCGGCGATGCGCGCGGCGTGGAATATCGGCGAGCCGAGGTGCATCGAAATCGCGCCGCACGGCGTGAGAATGCGCTTGAGGCGTGCGTAGAACGCACGCGTGTAGAGGCCGGCCGCCGGCGAATCGGGCGGCGTGAGATCGAACACGACGAGATCGAAATGCTCGACGGTCGACTCGACGAAGTGCGCGGCGTCGCCGATCACGACCTCGACGCGCGGGTCGTCGAGCGCGCCCTGGTGCACGTCGTCGAGATAGCGGCGCGCCATCCCGACCACCTCGTCGTCCAGCTCCGCGATCACGATCCGCTCGATGCACGCGTGCTTGAGCAGCTGGCGGGCCGCGCCGCCGTCGCCGCCGCCGAGCACGAGCGCCTTCTTCGGCGACGGGTGCGCGAGCGCGGCCGGGTGCGTCATGCACTCGTGATACACGTACTCGTCGCCGACCGACGTCATCGGCCGGCCGTCCAGCGTGAACAGGCGGCCGAGCTGCGGGGTTTCCCAGACCTCGATCTGCTGGTGCGAGGACGCGACGCGCGCGAGCCGCCGGGCATTCGGGAAGCCGTAGGTGGCGTGGGGCGTAGGGTGGAAGAGAAGCGTGGTGCTCACGGGCGGACCCTTGGGGCAGGCAGTTCCGACGTCTGAATTATAGGAGGCGGGCGGTTCGACGGAAAACCGTGCCGGAACACTACGCGCCGACAAGGGAAATGTCAGCCCATCTGTTAAAATGACGAGCTTTGCAGCCCCGTCCGTAGGCTCCGTCCGCTTCGCGTCCGTCAGGCGCCGCACCACGCGCCGGGAACGATCGACGCTCGCGCTTCCGGATGCCGCCGTGCCCCCGTTTCCTCGACTCGTTCTCCGGACTCGACATGACGACTTCGTCTCCCGCCTCCACCACTCTGATGGCCAACGCGATCCGTGCGCTCGCGATGGACGCCGTCCAGCAAGCGAACTCCGGTCACCCCGGCATGCCGATGGGCATGGCCGAAATCGGCGTCGCGCTCTGGTCGCGCCATCTGAAGCACAACCCGACGAACCCGCACTGGGCCGATCGCGACCGCTTCGTGCTGTCGAACGGTCATGGCTCGATGCTGCTGTACTCGCTGCTGCACCTGACCGGCTACGACCTGCCGATGGAAGAGCTGAAGAACTTCCGCCAGCTGCACTCGAAGACGCCGGGCCACCCGGAATACGGCATCACGCCGGGCGTCGAGACGACCACCGGCCCGCTCGGCCAGGGCCTCGCGAACGCGGTCGGCATGGCGCTCGGCGAAGCGCTGATGGCCGACGAGTTCAACCGTGACGGCGCGAAGATCGTCGATCACCACACGTACGTGTTCCTCGGCGACGGCTGCCTGATGGAAGGCATCTCGCACGAAGCCTGCTCGCTCGCCGGCACGCTGAAGCTGAACAAGCTGATCGCGCTGTACGACGACAACGGCATCTCGATCGACGGCGACGTCGTGAACTGGTTCCACGACGACACGCCGAAGCGTTTCGAAGCGTACGGCTGGAACGTGATCCCGAACGTGAACGGCCATGACGTCGACGCGGTCGACGCGGCGATCGCGAAGGCGAAGCTGTCGGACAAGCCGACGCTGATCTGCTGCAAGACGGTGATCGGCCAGGGCGCGGCCACGAAGGCCGGCGGCCACGACGTGCACGGCGCGGCGCTCGGCGCGGAAGAAATCGCGAAGACGCGCGAAGCGCTCGGCTGGAAGTGGGAGCCGTTCGTGATTCCGCAGGAAGTCTACGCCGCATGGGACGCGAAGGAAGCCGGCAAACGCGCCGAAACCGAATGGGACGCGACGTTCGCCGCCTATCGCGCGAAGTTCCCGGCGGAAGCCGCCGAATTCGAGCGCCGGATGGCCAACAAGCTGCCGGCCGACTGGGCTGAAAAGGCCGCGGCGATCATCGCCGGCGCGAACGAGCGCGCCGAAACGGTCGCGACCCGCAAGGCGTCGCAGCAGGCGATCGAAGGCCTGGCCGCCGCGCTGCCCGAACTGCTCGGCGGCTCGGCCGACCTGACCGGCTCGAACCTGACCAACTGGAAGGCGTCGAAGGCGGTCCGCGCGAATCCGGAAGGCCCGGGCGTCGTGCTGGGCAACCACATCAACTACGGCGTGCGCGAATTCGGCATGAGCGCCGCGATCAACGGCCTCGCGCTGCACGGCGGCCACAAGCCGTTCGGCGGCACGTTCCTGACGTTCTCCGACTACAGCCGCAACGCGCTGCGCGTGGCCGCGCTGATGAAGGTGCCGTCGATCTTCGTGTTCACGCACGATTCGATCGGCCTCGGCGAGGATGGCCCGACGCACCAGTCGATCGAGCACGTGTCGAGCCTGCGCCTGATCCCGAACCACGACGTGTGGCGTCCGGCCGACACGGTCGAGACGGCCGTCGCGTGGACCCACGCGGTCGCCGCCGACCGACCGTCGAGCCTGATCTTCAGCCGCCAGAACCTCGCGTTCAACCCGCGTACCGATGCGCAGATCGCGAACATCGAGAAGGGCGGTTACGTGCTGAAGGACTGGGACGAAGAGATCGTCGCGCGCAAGATCATCCTGATCGCGACGGGCTCGGAAGTGGAACTCGCGATGAAGGCCGTCGAGCCGCTCGCGCAGCAGGGCATCGCGGCCCGCGTCGTGTCGATGCCGTCGACCAACGTGTTCGACCGCCAGGACGCCGAATACCGTGAGCGCGTGCTGCCGCACGGCGTGCGCCGCGTCGCGATCGAAGCGGGCGTGACGGCCTTCTGGCACAAGTACGTCGGCCTGGAAGGCGGCGTCGTCGGGATCGACACGTTCGGCGAATCGGCGCCGGCCGGCGTGCTGTTCAAGTACTTCGGCTTCACCGTCGAGCACGTCGTCGAGACCGCCAAGGCCGTACTGGCCTGACAACATACGCGACGCGCGCCACCCGTCGCGCGCGTCGCACCGTGAAGCTGCACGAAACGAATTTTTTCAGCCATCAGGAGATAGACCATGACGATTCGCGTCGCAATCAACGGCTACGGCCGTATCGGCCGCAACACGCTGCGCGCGTTTTATGAAAACGGCAAGAAGCACGATCTCGAGATCGTCGCGATCAACGACCTGGGCGATGCGAAGACCAACGCGCACCTGACCCAGTACGACACCGCGCACGGCAAGTTCCCGGGCGAAGTGTCGGTCGACGGCGACTACCTCGTCGTGAACGGCGACAAGATCCGCGTGCTGGCGAACCGCAACCCGGCCGAACTGCCGTGGGGCGAGCTGGGCGTCGACGTCGTGATGGAATGCACGGGCTTCTTCACGACGAAGGAAAAGGCGAGCGCGCACCTGAAGGGCGGCGCGAAGAAGGTCATCATCTCGGCGCCGGGCGGCAAGGACGTCGACGCGACGATCGTCTACGGCGTGAACCACGACGTGCTGAAGGCCGAGCACACCGTCATCTCGAACGCATCGTGCACGACGAACTGCCTCGCGCCGCTCGTCAAGCCGCTGAACGACAAGATCGGCCTCGAAACCGGCCTGATGACGACGATCCACGCATACACGAACGACCAGGTGCTGACGGACGTCTATCACGAAGACCTGCGCCGCGCGCGTTCGGCCACGCACAGCCAGATCCCGACGAAGACCGGCGCGGCGTCGGCCGTCGGCCTCGTGCTGCCGGAACTGAACGGCAAGCTCGACGGTTACGCGATCCGCGTCCCGACGATCAACGTGTCGATCGTCGACCTGTCGTTCATCGCAAAGCGCGACACGACGGTCGAGGAAGTCAACGCGATCATGAAGGAAGCATCGGAAGGCGCGCTGAAGGGCATCCTCGGCTACAACGACGCACCGCTGGTGTCGATCGACTTCAACCACAACCCGGCTTCGTCGACGTTCGACGCGACGCTGACCAAGGTGTCGGGCCGTCTCGTCAAGGTGTCGAGCTGGTACGACAACGAGTGGGGTTTTTCGAACCGCATGCTGGATACCGCTGTCGCATTCGCGAACGCGAAGTAATCCCGCACGTTGCGCGGCCGCCGCGAGGCGGCCGGCGCGGCGAACGAGCCCGGCCGGTTTTTCCGGTCGGGCTTTTTTGTTGCCGCGTTCGGTGGCTCACGCCGCGGTCACCTGCTCGAGCGCGGCGGCGAACGCACGCTTCAGCGGGCTGTCGAGATCGGTCCACGCGAGGCCGATGCCGGTGCGGTGCCCGGCCAGGTCGAGCGGCCGCGCGAGCACGTTCGGCGGCAGCGCGCTCGCGGCTTCCGCCGGGATCAGCCCGATCCCCATGCCCGCCGCGACGAGCGCGAGCATCGTCGTGAATTCGCCGAACTCCTGGGCAATCTCGAGCGTCGTGCTCGCGCGGCTCAGCGCGAGCAGCATGTCGTCGTGAAAGCCAGGCGCGTAGCGGCGCGCGAGCACGAACACCGGCTGGCCGCGCAGCGCGGCCGGCGGGATCGGGTCGTGCACCGCGAGCGGATGATCGAGCGGCAGCGCGACGACGAAGCCTTCTTCCAGGATCACGCGCGTGTCGATGCCCGCATACGCGGCCGGCAGCCGGATCATCCCGAAATCGATCCGCCGGTCGCGCAGTGCGGCGATCTGGTCGGGCGTCGGCATGTCCTTCAGGTCGAGCGCGATCAGCGGATAACGCTCGCGCATCGTGCGCAGCACGGCCGGCAGCAGCGCGGGCAGCACCGACGACACGAACGCGATCCGCAGCGTGCCGATTTCGCCGCGGCTCGACAGCCGCGCCATCTGCTCCGCGCGCGCGGCCTGCTGCAGCGTGGCGCGTGCTTCGGGCAGGAACACGCGCCCGGTGTCGCTCAGTTCGACCTTGTGCCGGTCGCGCTCGAACAGGCGCGCGCCGAGTGCTTCCTCGAGTGCCTTGATCTGCATGCTCAACGCGGGTTGCACGATGCACAGGCGCCGCGCGGCGCGCCCGAAATGCAGCTCTTCCGCGAGCATGACGAAGGCGCGCAATTGCTTGAGTTCCATGGTCGGCGGGCCCCCGTGGGCGGTAATCAGATTTCATGATAACCGGATCAAAAACAAGCATTGGCGCGGGGCCCGGCCGCCGGTGGAAGATAACGTCGACGCGAGACCGGCCGCGACGGGCAGCCGGCTCCCCTGACATGAGGAGACATCGATGACCCACGCGCTTGACCGGTTCCGCCTCGACGGCCGCCGCGCACTGATTACCGGCTCCGGACGCGGGATCGGGCTGACGCTCGCCCGCGGACTCGCGGAAGCCGGCGCGGCGATCGTCATCAACGATCGCAATGAGGAGAAGGCCGCGACGCTCGCGCGCCGTTTCCGCGACGAAGGCTTCACGGCCGACCATGCGGTGTTCGACGTGGCCGAGCACGCGCAGGTGCGCGCGGCGATCGACGATGCCGAGGCGCGCATCGGCGCGATCGACATCCTCGTGAACAACGCGGGCATCCAGCGCCGCGCGCCGCTCGACACGTTCGACCCGGACGACTGGCATGCGCTGATGCGCGTGAACCTCGACGGCGTGTTCAACGTCGCGCAGGCCGTCGCGCGGCACATGATCGCGCGCGGCCACGGGAAGATCATCAACATCTGCTCGGTGCAGAGCGAACTCGCGCGGCCGACGATCGCGCCGTATGCGGCGACCAAGGGCGCGGTGCGGATGCTGACGAAGGGGATGTGCGCCGACTGGGCGCGCCACGGCATCCAGGCGAACGGCCTCGCGCCCGGCTATTTCGAAACCGAACTGAATCGCGCGCTGGTCGACGACGCGGCGTTCTCGGACTGGCTGTGCAAGCGCACGCCGGCCGGTCGCTGGGGGCGCGTCGACGAGCTGTGCGGCGCGGCGATCTTTCTCGCGTCGGCCGCCTCCGATTTCGTGAACGGCCAGACGCTGTTCGTGGATGGCGGCCTGACCAGCGCCGTTTGACGAGAGGAGAGGGTCATGCGTATGCGTTGCATGTGTGTGGTGATCCACGGGCCGAACGACCTGCGGGTCGAGGAGCAGGACGCGAGCGAGATCGGCCCGGGCCAGGTGCGCGTCGACGTCGCGATGGGCGGCATCTGCGGCTCCGACCTGCATTACTTCCGGCATGGCGGCTTCGGCGCGATCCGGCTGCAGCAGCCGATGGTGCTCGGCCACGAGGTGGCCGGCACGGTCGCGGAGGTCGCGCCGGACGTGACGTCGGTGAAAGTCGGCGACCGCGTCGCGGTCAATCCGAGCCGGCCGTGCGGCGCGTGCCGCTACTGCCTCGAAGGGCTGCCGAACCAGTGTCTCGACATGCGCTTCTACGGCAGCGCGATGCGCATGCCGCACGTGCAGGGCGCGTTCCGCAACGCGCTCGTATGCGACGCCGTGCAGTGCGTGAAGGTTGCCGATCACGTGCCGCTGTCGCTCGCGGCGCTCGCCGAGCCGTTCGCGGTCGGGCTGCATGCGGTGTCGCGCGCGGGCCCGCTGATCGGCAAGCGGGTGCTCGTGTCGGGGTGCGGGCCGATCGGCGTGCTTGCCGTCGCGGCCGCGCGCGTGCACGGCGCGACGGAGATCGTCGCGACCGACGTCGTCGAGGCGCCGCTGGCGGTGGCCAGTGCGCTCGGCGCCGACCGCACGATCAACGCGGCCGCCGATGCCGGCTGGGTCGCGCGTTACGCCGCCGACAAGGGCACGTTCGACGTGATGATCGAGTGTTCGGGCAATGCGCGGGCGCTGTGCGACGGGCTGGACGTGATGCGGCCGCGCGGTGTCGTCGTGCAGCTCGGGCTCGGCGGCGACGTCAGCCTGCCGCAGAACGTCGTGGTCGCGAAGGAGCTGTCGATCTGCGGATCGTTCCGCTTCCACGCGGAATTCGCGCTCGCGGTGCAGCTGATCAATGCGGGGCGCGTCGACCTGCGGCCGGCCGTCACGCGCGTGTTCCCGATGCGCGATGCGAATCTCGCGTTCGAACTGGCCGGCGACCGGCAGCGCGCGATGAAGGTGCTGATCGATTTCGCGGGCGAGACCGCGTGACGGCGCGGCGCTGACCCGCGACGGCCTCGACGCCGTCGCCACGAGGCACGCCCGCGATTCGCGCGGCGTGCCTCGGTCGTCGTGTCGCGGAAACGGAGGATCGCGTTACGGCGTGACCTGCCGCGTGCCGACACGTTGCGAGGCGAGCCACAGCGCGATCAGCACGCCCGACAGCGCCGCGCCCGCGATGCACACGCCGCGCCAGCCGGCGATGCCGTACGCGACGCTCGCCGCGAACGACCCGAGCGCGCCGCCGATGAAGTAGCTCGTCAGGTAGATCGTCGTCACGCGGCTGCGCGCGTTCCCGGCCAGCGCGTAGATCACGCTCTGGTTCGAGATGTGCATGCCCTGCACGCCGACGTCGAGCAGCAGGATGCCCGCGATCAGCGCCGCGAGCGAATGCGCGCCGGCCGCGATCAGTGCGAACGACGCGAGCACGGCCGCGGCGAACAGCCCCGTCGCCGCGTTGCCGTGGCCGCGATCGACGAGCCGGCCGGCCGACGTCGCCGCGAGCGCGCCCACCGCGCCGACAACGCCGAACAGGCCGATCCGGCCTTCGGAATAGCCGTACGGCGGCTGGCTCAGCAGGAACGTGAGGCCCGTCCACAGCAGGCTGAAGCACGCGAACACCAGCGCGCCGTAGGTCGAGCGCAGCGCGATCAGCGGTTGCGCGCGCACCAGCGCGACGAGCGACTTCATCAGCGCCGCATAGTCGACGCGCGTGTCGCGGCGATCCTTCGGCAGCTTCACGGCGAGCACGCCGGTCAGCGCGAGCACCATCACCGCGGCGATGCCGTACACCGCACGCCAGCCGAACCCGTCGGCGATCGCGCCGGCCGCGACGCGCGCGAGCAGGATGCCGAGCAACAGGCCGCTCATCACGGTGCCGACCGCGCGGCCGCGCGAGCGCGCGTCGGCGAGCGATGCCGCGAACGGGACGAGCAGCTGCGTCGAGCAGGTGACGAAGCCGACCGCGACGTTCGCGACGACGAACGTCGTGAAATTGGTGCTGACGGTCACGGCGGCCAGCGCGACGACGTTGAGCATCAGCAGCCGCACGATCAGCGTGTGGCGGTTGACCGCGTCGCCGAGCGGGACGATCAGCAGCAGGCTCGCCGCATAACCGAGCTGTGTCAGCGTGACGAGATAGCCGAGCTCGGCCGGCGCGCGGCCGAAGCTGCGCGCGATCGCGGCGAGCAGCGGCTGCGCGTAATAGATGTTGCCGATGACGATGCCGCACGCGCAGGCGAACAGCAGCGTCATGCCGCGGGTCAGCGGAGGATGGTTGTCGTGATGCGGTTCCATGGTCGTGAAAAAACGGCGGCGTCGGCCGGCGGCACGGGGCCGTCGGCTGCGCGGGGTGACGGAAATCGGGGCCGGTGTGACGGATCGGCGGTGGGCCGAGGCGCGCCGGGCGGATCGCGGCCGGGCCCGGATCGGGCGCGCGGCGGATCGTCGTGCGGCGGGCGCAGGCAGGGCGGGCCCGGGCGGGCCGCTCCGGTGCGGACAGGTGCGAGGCACGGGAACGGATGTGCGTATGATGCGGGAATCGCTCCATAGCGTCCAAGACTGGATCGTTATGGTATTCATTGGTGAAACCAATACATTGGCCGCGATGCTTCTTCGCCACATCCGCTATTTCCTGGCCGTCGCCGAGCAACGCAGTTTCACGCGCGCGGCCGATGCGCTGCACGTGTCGCAGCCCACGCTGTCGCAGCAGGTGCGCCAGCTCGAGGACACGCTCGGCGTGCAGCTGTTCGACCGCTCGGGCCGCACGGTGCGGCTCACCGAATTCGGCGAAGTCTATGCACGCCATGCGCGCGCCGCGCTGCACGAGCTCGACGCGGGGCAGCGCGCGCTGCACGACGTTGCCGATCTCGGTGGCGGGTCGCTGCGGCTCGCGATGATGCCGACCTTCGCGGCCTACCTGAGCGGCTCGCTGATCGACGGTTTTCACACCGATTACCCGAACGTCGCGCTGACGATCGACGCGATGCCCCAGGCGCGCATCGAGGCGCTGCTCGCTGACGACCGGCTCGACGCGGGTTTCGCGTTCATGCCGCCGCGCGCGCCGGACATCGACGCGCTGCCGCTGTGGGACGAGCCGCTCGCGCTCGTGACGGGCCGCACGCACCGTCTCGCGCGGCGCCGCCGCGCGCTGACGCCGGCCGAGCTCGGCGGCGAGCCGCTGGTGCTGCTGAGCCGCGCGTTCGCGACGCGCGAGCGCATCGACCGGTACTTCATCGAGCAGGGCGCGCGGCCGACGATCGCGATCGAGACGAATACGATCAGCGCGGTGCTGGAGCTCGTGCGATGCGGCCGGCTTGCGACGGTGCTGCCCGATGCGATCGCGCGCGAGAGCGGCGAGCTGTGCGCGCTGGAGATCGATCCGCCGCTGCCGGCCCGCACGGCCGCGCTGCTCACGCGCAAGGGCGCGTACCGCAGCGTCGCGGCGCGCGCGTTCATCGAGCGCGCGCTCGCGTTCCGCTATCCGTCGGGCGGGTGACCGGGACGCCCGGGCCGTTTGGGAACCGGGGGCGCGTCAGGCGCCTGGCGTCGGGAAGAAGATGCCTGCGCGCTGCGCGGCGTTCGCGATGTGCGTTTCGATCGCGGTGCCCGCGGCGGCCGCATCGCGCGCGATCAGCGCGTCGACGATCGCGCGGTGCTCGTGCCACGTCGACAGCAGCAGCTCGCGCCGGTAGAACGGCATGCGCTGGCTTTCCTTCATGATGTCCGCGCTGCTGCGCAGCACCGATTCGATCGCCGCGTTGCCGGCCAGATGGATGATCCGCATGTGGAAGTCGAAGTCGAGCTGCGACGCTTCGTCGATCGCGTTGTCGGTCAGCGCGACGTGCAGGTCGGCGAGGTTGTCCTCGAACCATGCGATGTCGGCGTCGCTGACGACGCGCGCGGCCATCCGCGCGGCGAACCCTTCGAGCGCATAGCGCATCTGGTACGTATCGGGCGGCGACGACTGTTCGGAGAACTGCCACGGATGCACGGCCGACGCCTGCGCGCTTTCGACATACACACCCTTGCCCGCCCGGATGCGCAGCATCCCGAGCGCCTCGAGCGTCGACAGCGCCTCGCGCAGCGACGCGCGGCTGATTTCCAGCTCCTCGGAGAGCTGGCGCTGGGCCGGCAGCAGGCTGCCGACCGGATAAACGCCTGCCTCGATCCGGTCGCGGATCGTCGCGATGGCGGCGTCGGTCACGGTATGCGGAACGTTTTTCATGGTGTGGACTTTGGCCGGTCTGACCGGCATTGTAATCCGCACGCGGGCAGTGCACGACGCCCCTACGGGAAAGCCACGATCCGACCCTGTCAGATGCGTTCCAAGCGGGCGGGCAGGGGCGGGAAATCCCTATTTTGTCGGTCCTTGACGCCACTATATCGGCTTCCTACTATCCACCATAACATCACTGGTCTTACCAGTATGAACAGACGAAACTGCAACCGTTGGATCGGGAGAGCGCCGTGTCGAAATTCCTCAATTCGCTGTTTGGCCGGGTAGTCGTCGCATTGATCCTGGGGGTCGCGCTAGGCGCGTTCTTCCCGCACTTCGCCGAGTCGCTGCGGCCACTCGGCGACGGCTTCCTGAAGCTGATCAAGATGGTCATCGGCCCGATCGTGTTCTGCGTCGTGGTCAGCGGGATGGCCAATGCGGGCGACCTGAAGAAGGTCGGCCGGGTCGGCCTGAAGGCCGTCGTCTACTTCGAGGTGATGACGACGATCGCGCTCGGCATCGGCCTGGTGCTCGCGTGGTTCACGCGCCCGGGCGTCGGGATGAACATCGACCTGCGCTCGCTCGACGCCGCGTCGCTCGCGTCGTACGCGAAGAACGCCGAAAGCCTGAAGGACACGGCCGGCTACCTGATGAAGATCATCCCCGACACCGCGATCGACGCGTTCGCGAAGGGCGACATCCTGCAGATCCTCGTGTTCGCGGTGCTGTTCGGCTCCGCGCTGTCGCTGCTGGGCGACAAGGCGCAGCGCGTCAACTCGCTGATCGAGGAACTGTCGCACGTGTTCTTCCGGATCATCGGCTTCATCATCAAGCTCGCGCCGCTCGGTGTGCTCGGCGCGATCGCGTTCACGACCGGCAAGTACGGCGTCGCCTCGCTCAAGCAGCTCGGCTACCTCGTCGCGGTGTTCTACGTGAGCTGCTTCGTGTTCGTCACGGTCGTGCTCGGCATCGTGATGCGCATCGCGGGCTTCTCGGTGTTCAAGCTGATTCGCTACCTGCGCGAGGAACTGTCGATCGTGCTCGGCACGGCGTCGTCGGACGCGGTGCTGCCGCAGGTGATGAGCAAGCTCGAATACATGGGCATCAAGGATTCGACGGTCGGCCTCGTGATCCCGACCGGCTATTCGTTCAACCTCGACGGCTTCTCGATCTACCTGACGCTCGCGGTGCTGTTCATCGCGCAGGCGACCAACACGCCGCTGTCGACCCATGACCTGATCGTCGTGCTGCTCGTGTCGCTCGTCACGTCGAAGGGCGCGCACGGCATCCCCGGTTCGGCGATCGTGATCCTCGCGGCGACGCTGTCGGCGATCCCCGCGATCCCGGTGCTCGGCCTCGTGCTGATCCTGCCGGTCGACTGGTTCGTCGGCATCGCCCGCGCGCTGACCAACCTGATCGGCAACTGCGTCGCGACGGTCGTCGTCGCGGTATGGGAAAACGACATCGACCGCGCCCGTGCGACGCGCGTGCTGAACCGCGAGCTGCGCTACGTGCCGGCCGACGAGGCAGGCCGCGCGGCGCCGGTGGGCGGCGACCAGGCTCACGCGCTCTGAGCGCGGCTCGGCGCGCGGGCCGGCTTCGCCCCCGGCCGTTGCGCGCGCTCGTCTTGCATGCGCCGGCGCCTCGATGCGCCGGCCTTTCACCAGAAATAACCGGAAATCAGGAGACGACATGGCAGCCCCCATTCTCGATCCGAACGCGCCCGCGTTTGCGCGGCGCTACATGAACCTTGCCGACCCGCGCCTCGGGGCGCAGGCGCTGTTCGCCAGCGACGAATTCTTCGCGCCGAAGGAGCGCATGCTGAATCCGGAGCCGGCCGTGTTCATTCCCGGCAAGTACGACGACCACGGCAAGTGGATGGACGGCTGGGAAACGCGCCGCAAGCGCACGACCGGCCACGATTTCTGCGTGGTGCGCCTCGCGCGGCCGGGCGTGATCCATGGCGTCGACCTCGATACGAGCCACTTCACCGGTAATTTTCCGCCGGCCGCGTCGATCGAGGCGTGCGCCGTCGACGGCGACACGCCGCCCGACGACGCCGCGTGGCGCACGATCGTCCCCGCGACGACGCTGCAGGGCAATTCGCACCACTACGTGAGCGTCGACGACGCGCAGCCGGTCACGCACCTGCGCGTGAACCTGTATCCGGACGGCGGGCTCGCACGGCTGCGCGTGTACGGCCAGCCGCAGCGCGACTGGCGCCACGTGCCGGCCGGCGAGCTCGTCGATCTCGCGGCGATCGAGAACGGCGGTTATCTGGTGGCCGCGAACAACCAGCACTTCGGGCCGGCATCGCAGATGCTGATGCCGGGGCGCGGCGCGAACATGGGCGACGGCTGGGAAACGCGGCGCCGCCGCGAGCCCGGCAACGACTGGGCGATCGTCGCGCTCGCGCGGCCGGGCATCATCCGGCGCGTCGAGGTCGACACGGCGTTCTTCAAGGGCAATTTCCCCGACCGCTGTTCGCTGCAGGCCGCGCACGTCGCGGGCGGCACCGACGATTCGCTCGTCACGCAGGCGATGTTCTGGGCCGAACTGCTCGGCGAGCAGAAGCTGCAGATGGATCACGTGCACACGTTCGACCAGCTCGCGGCGCTCGGCCCCGTCACGCACGTGCGCTTCAACATCTTCCCGGACGGCGGCGTGTCGCGCCTGCGTCTGTGGGGCGAGCCGGCCTGAAGGAGGGCAGCGTCATGACCGGATCCCGCATCCTGCGCGTCGAACGCCTGACCCGCGAGGCGTTCGCGCCGTTCGGCGACGTGATCGCGCTCGAAGGCGCGCGGCACTTCCCGATCAACGGCGGCACGACCGAGCGCTTCCACGATCTCGCGGCGATCGACGTGTGCGCGGACGGCGGCCGGCCGCTCGTCAGCGTGTTTCGCGCGCAGCCGCGCGCGCTGCCGGTCGCGGTCACGCTGATGGAGCGCCATCCGCACGGCAGCCAGGCATTCATCCCGCTCGCGGCCGTGTCGCGCTATGCGATCGTCGTCGCGCCGGCCGGCGACTTCCGGCCCGATGCGATGCGCGCGTTCCTGGCCGAAGGCTGGCAGGGCGTGAACTATGCGAAGGGCGTCTGGCACCATCCGCTGCTCGCGCTCGACGCGCTCAGCGATTTCGTGATCGTCGATCGCGGCGGCCCGCAGCCGAACTGCGACGAGATCCCGCTCGAGTGCGCATGGACGCTGGCATTCGAGCCGGCTTGCGCGAGCGTCGAAGGGTATTCGTAAGCAATATTGGCCGGCCCGCGCGCCCCGCGCGGCACGGTCCGAAAAGAAAAACGGCCCGGGCGGCGAGATGCCGGCCGGGCCGTGCTGCGTGCGCGACGCACGCGAATCGGCGGCTCAGTGCTTGCGGTGCGGGCAGTTCTCGGTCGTGCACGAGCCGTACATCGCGAGCGAGTGCTCCTGGAGCCGGAAGCCGCGCTCCTTCGCGATCGCCTGCTGGCGGCTTTCGATCTCGGCATCGAAGAATTCCTCGACGCGGCCGCAATCGAGGCACACGAGGTGATCGTGGTGCGAGCCCTCGTTCAGCTCGAACACGGCCTTGCCCGATTCGAAGTTGCTGCGCGTGAGCAGGCCGGCCTGCTCGAACTGCGTGAGCACGCGGTAGACGGTCGCGAGCCCGATGTCGAGCTGCTCGTTGAGCAGGTTCCGGTAGACGTCTTCGGCCGTCAGGTGGCGCACCGGGCTCTGCTGGAAGATCTCGAGAATCTTGAGGCGCGGTAGGGTGGCCTTTAGCCCGATATTCTTGAGATCTGTCGGATTGGTCATGGCTAGGCATCCCTAGAGTACAATGCAGGGCTTCAATGTTACCGGCTTTTCGCCGTTCCAGAAACACGCGCGGCCTGCACGCGGGCCAGCACGGTGAAGGAAATGATCCCAGAATCGCTTTCGCACTTTCAGAGGAGTCGCATGCGGAGTGCCATCATCGCTGCCGCCGCCGTCGTCGCGCTGGCGGGTTGTTCGTCGTACGACAGCGTGACGCAGCGCATTGCGCAGAGCATCACGCCCTATCGGATCACCGTCGTGCAGGGCAACTTCGTATCGCAGGAGAAAGCCGCGCAACTGCAGGTCGGCATGACGCGCGAGCAGGTCCGGGCATTGCTCGGCACGCCGCTGCTGGCGGACATGTTCCACGCCGACCGCTGGGATTACCTCTTCTACTTCAAGCGCGGCTCGACGTCGATCGTCCAGCAGCGCGATCTCGTCGTGACGTTCGCGGGCGATCGCCTCGCGGGCTGGACGGGCGCCGACAACCTGCCGTCCGAGCTCGACCTGCTGGCCGACATCGACGGCGACCGCGGCGGCAAGAAGGCGAAGGCGGCCGCGGCGGCGCGGAAGGCGTCGGAAGCCGCTGCCGCGAGCGCCGCGCAGGCGCAGGCGGCGGCGAGTACGCCGG